>JBFGUQ010000274.1:0-4254 GCA_041565515.1 Rhodocyclaceae bacterium
GCTTCGGTGGTGTTCATGGACGTGCCCATCTTCTGGATGCCCTGGGCGGAGTTCCCGCTTTCGGGCCAGCGCCAGTCGGGCCTGCTGCCGCCGACCTTCGGCTCGTCGAACAAGACCGGGGTGGACTTCACCTTCCCCTATTACTGGAACATAGCGCCCAACTACGATGCCACCCTCTCTCCCCGCTACATGAGCCGGCGCGGCGTGCAGCTGGGCGGAGAGTTCCGCTATCTGGGCGCGGATCATCGCGGCATCACCCGGGTCGAGTGGATGCCGAATGACGCGGTCAGCGGCGAGGAGCGCACGCTCGCCTCGGTCCAGCACCAGCACTGGATCACCCGCTCCCTCTACGGCACGCTCGACTTCAACTCGGTTTCCGACGATGCCTATTTCGAGGACTTGTCGTCGAACGTCGGCGTCGCCTCGCGCGTGAACCTGTTGCGCGAGGGGCGCCTGACCTATACCGGCGGTGGCTGGTGGAGCCTGTCGGCGCTGGCGCAGAGCTACCAGACCCTCAACCCCGATGCGGACGACGCCAACGTCACGCCTTATCGGCGTCTGCCGCAAGTGAGCTTGAATGCCTTGCGCCCCGATCTGCCCGGCGGCATGGTGATGGCGTTCAACAGCGAGTACGCGCAATTCGCCCATCCGGACGCAGACAAGGTCGAGGCCGGGCGCTTCGTCGCCTACCCGCAGCTGTCGCTGCCGATGCAGGGCGCGGCCTGGTTCCTGACGCCGAAAGCCGGCGTGCATTACACCAGTTACGAGCTCGATCGCCCGGCCGATCACCCGCAATTGCGCAACTCGATCACCCGCTCGGCGCCGATCCTCTCCATCGACTCCGGCCTGGTGTTCGAGCGCGACGCGAACTTCTTCGGCCACGACTTCGTGCAGACGCTCGAGCCGCGCCTGTTCTACCTCAACGTGCCGAGCCGGGACCAGCGCGACATCCCCCTGTTCGACACCGCCCGCTACGACGTCGGCTTCGCGCAGATCTTCGCCGAGAACCGCTATTCGGGCAGCGACCGCATCGGCGATGCCAACGACCTCACCGGCGCGCTCACCTCGCGGCTCATCGACCCGCAGACCGGGGTCGAGCGCCTGCGCGTGCTGGTGGGCCAGCGCTATTACTTCTCGGATCAGGAAGTGACCCGTAATTTCGACGAGGTGCCGGTGAGCTCGGCGGGCGTGCCGCTCGGCACCGAGGTCACGACCAGGGAACTCGAAGTGCCTCGCACTGGCAGCCGCGCGGACTTGCTCGCCGGTCTGAGTGGACGCGTTGCGCGGCACACGACGATCGACTCCTACTGGCAGTACAACCCGCGCGACGACGACACCGAGCGCCTGAACGTCTCGCTGCGCTATCAGCCCGCGTACGCCAAGGCCCTGAACCTGAGCTACCGCTACGCCCGCAACGTGGTCTACTCGGACGGAACGGTCGGCCTCGAGGATGTCGGCATCTCCGGCCAGTGGCCGATCGGCAGTGGCTGGTACGGGGTCGGCCTGGTGACGCGTTCGCTCAAGGACGATCGCATCACCGAGGCGATCGGCGGCCTCGAGTACGACGGCGGCTGCTGGACGGTGCGCGTGGCGATGCACCGCTTCGCCATCGACGAGAACGACGTCACCAAGGCAGTCTATGTCCAGCTCGAGCTCAACGACCTCACCAGCATCGGCTCCAACCCGGTCAGCCTGATCAAACGCAGTGTGCCGGGCTATGGCAAGATCAACGAATCCTCGGCCGACCGCGTCTTCGGAATCGAATGAGCGGCGACCCCAGATATCCAAACGAGCAACCATGATCCGCATTCCTTCCCGCACCCGACTCACCCTCGCCATCGGACTGAGCTGCGTCACCCTCGCGCTGCCGCTGCAGGCGGCGACGCGCGCGGTCCCGGTCGACCGCATCGTCGCGGTCGTCAACAACGAAGTGATCACTGCCCAGCAGTTGCGTGCCCGCGTCGAGCAGGCCGAACGCCAGCTGCGTCGCCAGGGCGTGCAACTGCCCCCCGCCGACGTCCTCGAGCGCCAGCTGCTGGAGCGCCTGATCGTCGAGAACGCACAGCTGCAGCTCGCGCGCGAGACCTCGCTGCGGGTGGACGACGCCACGCTCACGCGCGCCATCGAGCGTATCGCCAGCAACAACCGGCTGGGCGTCGACGAGCTGCGCGCGACGCTCGAGCGCGATGGCGTGTCGTGGAGCCGCTTCCGCGACGAGATCCGCACCGAGATTCTCCTGACCCGTCTGCGCGAACGCGAGATCGACAGCCGCATCGTCGTCACCGATGCGGAGATCGACAATTTCCTCGCCAACAACCCCGACGCCTTCTCCGGCGAGGAGTTCGAGGTAGCCCACATCCTGCTGCGCGCGCCCGAAGGGGCGACGCCGGCGCAGATCGACGCGCTGCGCGCGCGGGCCGAATCCGTCCTGGCGCGGCTGCGCTCGGGCGAGGACTTCGCCCGCGTCGCGGCCGAGGTGTCGGATGCGCCCGACGGCATCAGCGGCGGCAGCCTGGGCTGGCGTTCGCGCGACCGCCTGCCGGCGCTGTTCGCCGACGCGGTGCGCGACATGCGCCCGGGCGACACCTCGCCGCTGCTGCGCAGCGCCGCCGGCCTGCACATCGTCCGCCTGGTCGACAAGCGCGGCGGCGGCGCGGCGGCCGCGCAGCAGCTCGAACAGACGCGTGCCCGCCACATCCTGGTCAAGACCTCGGAGGTGCTGTCCGACGCCGACGCCGAGGCCCGCCTGCTGGGGCTGCGCGAACGCGTGGTCAACGGCGCCGATTTCGGCGAGCTGGCCAAGGCCAACTCCGCCGACCTGTCCGCCGCCAAGGGCGGCGACCTCGGCTGGCTCAATCCGGGCGACACGGTGCCCGAGTTCCAGCGCGCGATGGATGCGCTCAAGCCGGGCGAGATCAGCCCGCCAGTGCGCTCGCCGTTCGGCTGGCACCTCATCCAGGTGCAGCAGCGCCGGGTGCAGGATGTCACCGACGAGCGCAAGCGGACGGCCGCGCGCACCGCGCTGCGCGAGCGCAAGGCCGAGGAAGCCTACGAGGACTGGCTGCGCCAGCTGCGCGACAGCACCTACGTCGACTACCGGCTCGACCGCGAGTGAGCGTCGCGGCAAGCCGCAGGCCGGTGCTGGCCGTCACCAGCGGCGAGCCCGCGGGTATCGGCCCCGAACTCTGCGCGCGGCTCGCCTGCCGCGACTGGCCGGCACGCCTGGTGGTGCTGGGCGACATGGCGTTGATCCGCGGCCGCGCCGCCGCCGGCGGTGCCGAGGTGCCCGTCTGCGCGTACCGGCGCGAGACGGCGCCTCCGGCGGGCGCACTCGAGGTGCTGCATCGCCCGCTCGCCGCACCGGCCGAAGCGGGCCGCCTGAATCCGGCCAACGGCGCCTATGTGCTCGGTCTGCTCGATCGCGCGATCGACGGCTGCCTGGACGGCGAGTTCGATGCGATGGTGACGGCGCCGGTGCACAAGGGCGTGATCTGCGACGGCATGGGCGGCAGGGCGGGCGCCATGCCCTTCACCGGCCACACCGAATACCTCGCCGAGCGCACGCATACGCCGCGGGTGGTGATGATGCTGGTCGGTGGCGGCCTGCGCGTCGCCCTGGTCACGACCCACCTCCCGCTCGCCGAGGTCGCGGCGGCGATCACCGCGGCGGCGGTCGAAGAGACGCTTCGCATCCTCCATGCCGATCTGGTCGCGCGCTTCGGCCTGACGGCGCCGCGCATCCTGGTCGCGGGCCTGAATCCGCACGCGGGCGAGGGCGGCCATCTCGGCGGCGAAGAGATCGAGATCATCACGCCGGTCTTGGAGCGCCTGCGCGCCGAAGGCATGCACCTCGTCGGCCCGCTGCCGGCCGATACGCTGTTCGTGCCGCACACGCTCGGGCAGGGCGATGCGGCGCTGGCGATGTACCACGACCAGGGCCTGCCGGTGCTCAAGCACGCCAGCTTCGGCGGCGGCGTCAATGTCACCCTCGGCCTGCCGATCATCCGCACCTCGGTCGACCATGGCACCGCGCTCGACCTGGCGGGCACCGGTCGCGCCGATCCCGGCAGCCTGTTCGCTGCGGTCGAGATGGCGATCTCGATGGCCGGCGCCGCCGGGCGGGCCTGAACGAGGACCCATGGAAGACCATTCCACCGACGGCCACCGCGCGCGCAAGCGCTTCGGCCAGAACTTCCTTTCCGACCCGAACATCATCCGCCGCATCGTCGATGCGATCCGCCCGCAGGCAGGCGA
>JBFGUQ010000275.1:0-4221 GCA_041565515.1 Rhodocyclaceae bacterium
CAGGACCAGGCTCCGGACCTCGCCAAGGCGAAACAGACCGCCGAGACGATCTGCGCCGGCTGTCACATGGCCGACGGCAACAGCCAGCTTCCCGCCAACCCGAAGCTCGCCGGTCAGCATCCGGAATACCTCTTCAAGCAGTTGAACGAATTCAAGGCCTGGGACGGTGCCAAGCCGGTGCGCGAAAATGCCGTGATGACCGCCATGTCGGCCGGGCTCGAGAAAGACGACATGAAGGCACTGGCTCAGTACTTCGCCTCCTTCGAGCTCGAGCCGGCAGCGGCAAAGAACCTCGAAACGCTGGAACTCGGCCAGAAGATCTGGCGTGCCGGCATCGCGTCCAAGGGCGTGCCAGCCTGCGCCGCCTGTCACGGCCCCGCCGGTGCCGGGCTGCCGGCGCAGTACCCGCGCCTGTCGGGCCAGTTCGCCGACTACACCGAAGCCCAGTTGAAGGCCTTCCGTGACGGCGTCCGCGCCAACGACCCGAACGGCATGATGCGCATGATCGCGATCAAGATGACCGATCCCGAGATGAAGGCGGTCGCCGACTACGCCGCCGGCCTGCGCTGATTCGTCGGCTGCCCGCCTGACCCGTCTGGGGTGGCTTCGCGCCACCCCTTGTCTTTTTCGGCCCCGCACGGGACCGGCGCGTGCGACTAGGGACCGACGGGCGCAGACAGGCGGTCCAGTTCCGCCTCGCTGAACCCGGCCGCCCGGCGCGCCTCGCGATGTAGCGGAGGACGTGGACGCGGCGCACCGAAATGGTCGATCAGGTCGAAATAGGTCTGCTCCGGTTCGCAGCCGCGCTCGGCGCACAGGCGGCGAAACCAGCGATCACCGATCGCGACGTGCGTGATCTCGTCATGCAGGATGATCTCCAGCACGGCGACGCTTTCGGCATCACCGATTGCCCGCAGCTTGGCCATGATCGGCGGGGTCGCATCCAGGCCGCGGGCCTCGAGCACACGCGGCACCAGCGCCATGCGCGACAGCAGGTCGTGGGCGGTCTCGCACGCCATGGCCCACAGGCCGTCGTGGGCCGGAAAATCGCCGTAGTCGAAGCCCAGCGCATGCAAGCGCGCCCGCAACAGACCGAAATGGTGCGCCTCCTCGGCGGCGACCCGCAGCCAGTCGTCGTGAAACGCCGCCGGCATGCTGCGGTAGCGGTGCACGCAGTCGAGGGCGAGGTTGATGGCGTTGAATTCGATGTGCGCGATCGCATGCAGCAGCGCCGCGTGCCCTGCCAGGCTGTGCGGCTTGCGCCGTGCCAGCGCCTTCGGCGCGACCAGTTCGGGCCGCGACGGCCGCCCCGGCTCGATGATCGGCGCGGGGTCGTCCGCGGCCGGCGCCAGGCCCGCCCGCCCAGCCTGCCAGTCGGCTCGCAACGCGGCGGTGGCGGCGCACTTGAGGGCGGGGTCCGAGAGCATCAGGGCCGCCCGCGCGGAGTCGTGAATTGAAGCCTGCATGGGCGCGGAGTCTAGCAAAGCCGGTGCGCGCCGGCGCGCCAAGCCGCCCAACAGGGACCGCCGTTGTGGTAAAAATGAGCGCCGCCGCGCACTTGCGCGGCTGCCGCTATCCGAGTTCAAGCCCATGACCCAGCAAGATCCCGCCACGGACGAATCACGCAACTTTCTCGGCGTGGCGCAAGCCCGCCAGATCATCCTCGACCGCCTGTCGCCGGTAAACGGCTGGGAGCGTGTCGCCGTGCGCGCCGCGCTCGGCCGCGTACTGGCGCAGGACGTGATCGCACCGTGCAACGTCCCCGCGCACGACAATTCAGCGATGGACGGTTATGCGGTGCGCGCGGCCGAGCTCGCGGAGACGGGCGAAACCGCCCTGCACGTGGTCGGCACCGCATTCGCCGGGCGCCCGTTCTCGGGCATCGTCGGCACCGGCCAGGCCGTGCGCATCATGACGGGGGCGGCCATCCCGGAAGGCGCCGACGCCATCGTGGTGCAGGAAATCGCGCGCCGCGAGCACGACAAGGTGTTCGTCCCTGCGGGCCAGCGCGTCGGCCAGAATCTTCGCCACGCGGGCGAGGATCTCGCCGAAGGCGGTATCGCACTGGCGGCAGGCACCCGCTGCGGGCCGGCCGAGCTGGGCCTGGTCGCCTCGCTGGGCATTGCCGAGGTCGTCGTCCGCCGCCGTCTGCGGGTTGCGATCTTTTCCACCGGCGACGAAATCGCCTCGATCGGCCGCCCGCTCGCCCCCGGCGAGGTCTATGACAGCAACCGCTACACCCTGTTCGGCGCGCTGAGCCGGCTCGAGTGCGAGTTGCTCGACATGGGGGTCATTCCCGATGACCCGGCGGCACTGGAAGCCGCGTTCCGCGACGCCTCGCTCGCTGCGGACGTGATCATCACCAGCGGTGGCGTATCGGTCGGCGAGGCCGACTTCATCCGCGAGATGATGGCGCGCATGGGCGAAGTCGCGTTCTGGAAGCTCGCGATCAAGCCCGGACGGCCAATGGCCTTCGGCCGCATCGGCGACGCCTGGCTGTTCGGCCTGCCGGGCAATCCGGTCGCGGTTCTCGTCACCTTCTACCAGTTCGTTCAGGACGCGCTGCTGCAGCTGATGGGCGTCTCGCCGCTGCCGCAAGCGATGCTTTTCGAAGTGCCGTGCGAGATTGCCATCCGCAAGCAACCCGGCCGCCGCGAATTCATGCGCGGCCGCCTCGTGCGCAGCGACGGCGGGCTGAGTGTCACGCTGGCCGGCGCCCAGGGCTCGGGCGTGCTGCGCTCGATGTCCGAAGCCGACTGCTTCATCGTGCTGCCGGAGGATAGCGCCGGCGTGAAGGCGGGTGAGGCGGTACTCGTTCAACCCTTTTCCGGCCTCGTCTGAGCGCCACTCGCCCCCCGGCCGCGGCCGACGGTTTGACGGCGCGGCGCGCGGCGCCGACAGGAATACGCATGACCCAGGACGAACTCAAGAAGGCAGCCGCGCTGGCGGCGCTCGACTACATCGACGACGACATCATCGTCGGCGTCGGCACCGGCTCGACGGTCAATCATTTCATCGACGCCCTCGCCGGCCTGCGCTCGCGCATCCGGGGCGCGGTCTCCAGTTCGGAAGCCAGCTCCAGGCGGCTCGAATCGCACGGCATTCCGGTATTCGACCTCAACGGCATCGATGCCCTGCCGGTGTATGTCGACGGTGCCGACGAGATCGACGACGGCTTCGCGATGATCAAGGGCGGAGGCGGCGCGCTCACGCGCGAGAAGATCGTCGCCGCGGTGTCGCGCCGGTTCGTCTGCATCTGCGACTCCAGCAAGCTCGTGCCCACGCTCGGCCGCTTCCCGTTGCCGGTCGAGGTGATTCCGATGGCGTGCAGCCACGTCAGCCGCGAAATCGCGCGCCTGGGCGGAGAGCCGCGGGTACGTGAGGGCTTCACCAGCGACAACGGCAACCTCATCGTCGACGTCCGCGGGCTCCAGATAAGCGACCCGCAGGTTCTCGAGACGCAACTCAACCAGATCGTCGGCGTCGTCACCAACGGCTTGTTCGCCCATCGCGGCGCCGACGTGCTGCTGCTCGCGGGCGCCGACGGCGTCGAGCGCCGCCTGCGCGCCTGAAGCGGACCGGGGCCCCGGTCCCGGCGCAACACAAGACGAGACACTGCAACAATACCTTCACAAGACCTTGCTAGCCTTCCCACCTCGCCTTGGGCAGGTTGCTCGCTTACCGGACTGGAAGATGCCAAAGATATCGGATCACACGTACAAGCAATTCAACGTCGAACTCGAGCAGGTCCGCAGCGGCGTGCTGAAGATGGGCGGACAGGTCGAACAACAGCTCGTCTCCGCGCTGCGCGGCCTGCAGACCGGCGACCTCGTGCTGCTGGAGAACGTGATCAGGGGTGATCACGAGATCAACCGGCTGGAGATCGAGCTCGACGAAGAGTGCAACCACATCATCGCCAAGCGCCAACCCGCCGCGATCGACCTGCGCCTGGTGATGACCGTCGTCAAGTCGATCTCGGACCTCGAGCGCATCGGCGACGAGGCCAAGAAGATCGCCAAGGCGGCCCGACGCCTGCACTCGGGCGAGACCACCTACACGCCGCGGGTGGACCTGGGGCCAGCCTTCAGCCGGGCGGTCGAGATGCTGCGCAACGCGCTCGATTGCTTCGCCCGCGGCGAGGCCCCCGACATGGACGCCGTCAAGCATCAGGACGAGGAAGTCGACGGCCGCTTCAAGGCGATCATGCGCCAGCTGATCACC
>JBFGUQ010000276.1:0-4209 GCA_041565515.1 Rhodocyclaceae bacterium
ATTCTGATTGCCCAGTCTATGCCCATAGGGCCGACGCTCTAATGGGAAATCGCCAGGCGAGGGACAGCAAATCCTGTCGCGGTTGCCCGATGCCTCCATGGTCGCGGCCCTGCCCCGGGGGGGGTTTCAGTGCGTCGAAGCCGTCTCGTCGGCGTTGTGCGCCTTTAGGGACGGAGGGGCGGGGTCGCCAAGTTCCGGCCCTGCCCGATGGCTCACTGTGGCAGCGGCGCGATCACGACCCGGTTGCGTCCCGCCTGCTTGGCTTCGTACATCGCTGCGTCGGCACGCTTGAGGGCGGCGTCGAGCGGTTCGCCGTCGCCGCGCGGGGTGACGCCGGCGCTGAAGGTGATGACGAGCTTCTGCCGGTCGGCCATGAAGAAGGTGCGCGTGAGTTCGCGCTGCAGGCGTATCAGGGCCTGGTAGGCGTCGTCGTGCGAGGTCTCGGGCAGCAGGATGACGAACTCCTCGCCGCCGTAGCGGGCGAGGACGTCCTGCGGGCGCAGGCTCTTGCGCACCACGCTGGCGAGGTGCACCAGGGCGTCGTCGCCCACCTTGTGGCCGTGGGCGTCGTTGAGCTTCTTGAAGTTGTCGATGTCGAGCAGGGCGACGGCGAGCGCGCTGCCGCGGCGCTGGGCGCGGGCGGCCTCCTTGTCGAACATCTCTTCCAGGCCACGGCGGTTGAGCGCGCCGGTGAGCTGGTCGTGGCGCATCTGCCTGCTGGCGTCGTCGAGCTCGCGCTGCAGTTCGGCGATGCGGTTCTCGGCCGCCGTGGCCTGTTCGCGCGCGGTGACGAGTTCGTCACGCGAGCGGCTCGCCTCTTCCTGCATGCTGCGGGTCTCGCTCATGACCTCGTCGAGCAGCGGGCCGATGTCGCCGATCTTGTCGGCCCTGGCGATGCGCTGGGCGCAGGCGGCGATGCGGTCGTGATAGGTGCTGGTGCTCTCGGAGAAGCGCGCGAGCTGGTCGACGAAGCCGGCGAGCATGTCGCGCAGGTGGCGCTGGGTCTCGGCCAGGTTGTGCTTGAGCTGGCTCTGCTTGTAGATGAGCTCCTTCAGGCGGCGGCCGGCATCGTCGATCATGCGCGGGTTGGGCGGGGTGTCGACGATCTCGCGCAGCATCTCGATCTGGCCGTTGAGCCACTGGTCGTCTAGCACCAGCTCGTCGATGTTCTTCAGCAGCAGGCGCAGCAGTTCGAGCAGGCCGCTGCGCACCTCGGCGTCGTCGGCGGCGGTCATCTCCAGCCGGTGCGAGAAGTTGCGCAGCTGCTTGCCGATGGTGGCGAGCGCCTTGGCTCCGCTGGCCTTGTCGACTTCCGCGGCGATGCGCGCGGCGTCGTCGGCGAGTTCCGGATGCGCGCCGAGGAAGGCGGGGACGACGTTCTCGAGCGCGAGCCGGAGCAGGCCGCGCAGGCTGTCGATGAGTTCGGCGGAGTCGGCCGCGTGGGCCGGTCGGGTGGCAGGCGCGACCGCGACCGCGGCGCCGGCCGGCGGAAATTCCTCCGGCAGGCCGTCGCCCGGGGCGAGGTCGTCGTCGGCGAGCGGGAGCTCGGGGTCGACCGGTGCCTGCGACCAGCCGCGCACCAGGCCCTGCAGCCGCGTGTGCAGTGTGGCGGGATCGCCTGCCCGCAGCACGCGCTCTAGCGACTCGCGCTTGCGCGCGGTCGTCCAGCCGAGCTGGCGGCCGTCCCACTGGCGCAGCAGGTTGGCGATGAGCTCGTTCCATGCCGGCGCTTCCTGCGCAGCGAGCGAGCCGAAATACTGCGTGAGCGCCTCGTCGGCGACCTTGGCGTTACCCTTGCTCAGGGCCTGGTCCAGCAGCCGGCCGTGACGCTGGCGATCCGCCGTGTCGCGCGGCAGCTTGCGTGCGAGCTTGCGCACGAAGGCTTCGGGAAACTCGTCTTCCTCGGGGCGTGTGCCGGAGATCTCGTGATACAGGCGCCGGTAGTTGTCGGGCGTCGGCGCGACACGTCGCATGGCAAGCTGGCGCAGGGCTTCGCGGGCAATCTCGGACGGGTTGCTGAGTGTGGCCATGCGTGACGTACCTGATATACGGGAGCAGGACGGCGATTATAGGGTGCGCTCCGCGCGAGGAGCAGCCACGCGCAGCGATTCCACCGGGATTCCGCGGTCCTGCGTGGTAAAAACCACAATCGATACAGGGGATTCGGTGGCGGCGATGGCGGGACTCAATCCGGCTCGTCCTTGTCCGGGAGCTCATAGGGGTCGGCGACGTAGGCCGGCCCCTTCATGACGAAGACGATGAAGCAGAAGATCGCGACCGTAATGGTGACGGACCACTGCAGCAGGATGGCGGCGATGACCCAGATATCCACCATCTGGATCGCGCGCGCCGCGTCCACACTGGTGTCGCCCCACCACAGCAGGCGAGCGAACAGGGACACGGCAAAGCAGAGCAGCGTGCCTGCGATGGCGATGATCGGCAGCTTGCGCAGCACGCTGCGCTCCATGCCGGCCGGTTCGGTGCGCGAGCCCGGCAAGCGCTTCCAGTGTTTCCGCATGGCATCCTGTGCTGATCGGCGAGACCGCAATATCTATTAGATGCGGTCTGCGATCATTCGTGCCATGCGGTCGGCCAGCCTTGCCGTTCTCGCGGATGCCCGGTTACCCGGGTGATCGAGCGGGCGCGCTCAGCGCCGGCGGCGGGCGAAGGCCGGGCGGCCGCGCGCCGCGCTGCGCTCGTCCTTGTGGCGGAAACTGATGCGAGCCTTGGTGAGGTCGTACGGCGACATCTCGAGCGTCACGCGGTCGCCGGCGAGGATGCGGATGCGGAACTTGCGCATCTTGCCCGAAGCGTAGGCGGCGACGTTGACGCCGTTTTCCAGCTTGACCATGAATCGGGCATCACGCAGCACTTCTTCAACGACGCCTTCGAACTCAACGATGTCTTCTTTTGCCATGTAGTTGCTCCTGTTTTTTCGGGCGACAAGGCACGCTGCGGCTGACCGGAAGCGACCGGCCGCGATGAGGCGAGCGAAACGGCACCGGGCGGTGCCGAACGGATCGGCGGGTGGCTGGCTCCTCTTATGTAAAGGAGGAAGTCGGGCGGCCTGAGCGCGAGAGAAAAGCGGGAGCCTGATCCCGCTGGTGGCTGAGGCGCCTGACCGATGATGATTGCCAGCGCGTGCGGCTGTCGGACGATGCCCGAACGTGTTGCGGGGCAGCAAGCCCCGGGGGTGGGAACACCGCCTCGAGGAGATGTTCGCGTATAAGTTGCGGATTATACATCATTTTCACGCTGCCTCGGCGCCGGACGGTGGAATTGTGCCGCAGCATCCGCCCAGCGCCAGGCGTGCAAGGTTAGAATGTCGCCTCTTCAACCGCCGTGCGTGGCAGTGCCGCAGCCGGCATTCGAGACAGCGTTTTTCACATGACCAACGACAATGCTGCCGAATCGACGGCAGACAAGGCCGACCCGGTTCAGGCGCCCAAAGCCCGCATCGAACCCAAGGTGATCCTGCAGCGACTGCAGGCTGTTTCGCCGACCTTTCGTGACTGCAAGCCCCTGGCGCTGAAGATCGACGCTGCGATTCACGAGCGATTTCCCGAGTTCGACCGCAAGAGCCTGCGTGCCGCCCTGCGCATGTACACCGGCGCGACGCGCTACCTGAAGGCGGTGGAGCGCTCGGCGGAGCGGTTCGACCTGGACGGCAACCCCGCGGGCGAGGTCACCGACGAGCAGCGCGCCCACGCCGCCACCACGCTGAAGGAGCGCTTCGCCGCGGTGGCGCGTCAGCAGCGTGAAAAGCGCGAGGCCGACGCGGCAGAACGCCGCCGCGCGGAAAAACTCACGCAACTGATGAACAGGTTCGGCAAGTAGGAGAGGGGCGACGCGGCGTTCTCACGTTCCGTCGCCACGAAGCTTGTCGGTGCGCCACAGCCATGCGATGGCAGTCGCGCAAACGGCAATCGTGACGCCGCCGCCGGTCTGGCCGGTTCCCAGCAGCAGGCCGGAAACGAGGCCGAGCGCCATGAGGATGTTGTTGAATCTGAGTTCCATTGTCCGCCTCCGTCAGCTGTATAGGATTACAGTGCAGTGTAAGTATATACAGTGTTCAAAGCGGTTGTGAAGCGCCATCGGATGCGGGTGCGCTTGCGCTATAATCCGCAGCCGTCGCCGGCATAGCTCAGTTGGTAGAGCAGCGCACTTGTAATGCGAAGGTCGGGGGTTCGACTCCTCTTGCCGGCACCA
>JBFGUQ010000277.1:0-4195 GCA_041565515.1 Rhodocyclaceae bacterium
ACCGCACTGTCGCTGCCGGGTGCGGCGGTGATGACGCTCGCGGTCGGCGCGGTGTTCGGCCTGTGGTGGGGCGTGCTGCTGGTGTCCTTCGCGTCGAGCATCGGCGCCACGCTCGCCTTCCTCGCTTCGCGCTTTCTGCTGCGCGACTGGGTGCAGGCCCGTTTCGGCGATCGCCTGAAGTCGATCAACGCCGGCGTGAAGAAGGACGGGGGCTTCTACCTGTTCACCCTGCGCCTGGTGCCCATCTTTCCCTTCTTCATCATCAATCTGCTGATGGGCCTGACGCCGATCCCGGCCCGCACCTTCTACTGGGTGAGCCAGCTCGGCATGCTGGCCGGCACCTTCGTCTATGTGAATGCGGGCACGCAGCTCGCCCGTATCGACTCGCTCGCCGGCATCCTCTCGCCGGCCCTGATCGGCTCCTTCGTCCTGCTGGGCGTGTTTCCGCTGCTGGCGCGCAAGGTCGTCGAGTTCGTGCAGGCGCGCCGGGTCTATACCGGATGGGCGAGGCCGCCGCGTTTCGACCGCAACCTGGTGGTGATCGGCGCCGGCAGCGCAGGCCTGGTCACCGCCTACATCGCTGCGGCGGTGAAGGCCAGGGTCACCCTGGTCGAGAAGCACCGGATGGGCGGTGACTGCCTCAACACCGGCTGCGTCCCCTCGAAGGCTTTGATCCGCTCGGCCAAGCGGGTGAAGGAGATCGAGCGCGCGGACGAATTCGGTATCCGCGCCGGCGCCCCGGAAGTCGATTTCGCCGCGGTCATGGAGCGGGTGCAGCGCGTGGTCGAGGCGATCGAGCCGCACGACTCGGTCGAGCGCTACACCGGCCTGGGCGTCGAGGTGATGCAGGGTACGGCGCGCATCGTGTCGCCCTGGGAGGTCGAGGTCACCGACGCCGACGGCCGGAACGAGCGCCTGAGCTCGCGCGCCATCGTCATCGCTGCCGGGGCGCGGCCCTTCGTGCCGCCGATACCGGGCATCGACGAGGTGGGCTACTTGACCTCGGATACGCTGTGGAGCCTGCGCAAACTTCCCGGGCGGCTGGTCGTGCTCGGCGGCGGGCCGATCGGCTGCGAACTGGCGCAGGCCTTCGCCCGGCTGGGCAGCCGGGTGACGCAGGTCGAGATGCTGCCGCGCCTGATGGTGCGCGAAGATCCGGAGGTGTCGGAACTCGTGCAGCAGCGCTTCGTGGCCGAGGGCATCGACGTGCGTGTCGGTCACAAGGCGACACGCTTCGTAGTCGAGGACGGTGACAAGATGCTGCTGGCCGAGCACGACGGCGCCGAAGTGAGAATCGCCTTCGACGCGCTGCTGGTGGCCGTCGGGCGTGTCGCCAACCTCGAGGGCTACGGTCTCGAGGAACTCGGCATTCCGGCTGCACGCACGGTGGAGGTCAACGAATTCCTGCAGACCAAGTTCCCGAACATCTATGCGGCCGGCGACGTCGCCGGGCCGTTCCAGTTCACCCACACGGCGGCGCATCAGGCGTGGTATGCGGCGGTCAATGCCCTGTTCGACCCGCTGAAGAAGTTCCGTGCCGACTACTCGGTGATCCCGTGGGCGACCTTCGTCGAGCCGGAAGTGGCACGTGTGGGCCTGAACGTGACCGAGGCGGAGGAGCGCGGCATCGAGCACGAGGTCACGGTCTACGGCATGGACCATCTCGACCGTGCGATCGCCGATGGCGAGGCCCACGGTTTCGTCAAGGTGCTGACGGCACCGGGCAAGGATCGCATCCTGGGCGTGACCATCGTCGGCGAGCACGCCGGCGAGCTGATCGCGGAGTTCGTGCTGGCGATGAAACAGGGCATCGGCCTCGAAAAGCTGCTCGGCACGATCCACATCTACCCGACGCTTGCCGAGGCCAACAAGCATGCCGCCGGGGCGTGGAAGCGCGCTCATGCGCCGCACACGCTGCTGTCCTGGGTGCAGCGCTTTCATGCGTGGCGCCTCGGATGAGGGCCGGCGAAGGACCGCCGTCGCTGAGCGCGCGCCGATGAAGCCGACGATATCGATCATCGTGCCGGTGCTCGACGAGGCCGCCGGCATCGAGGCCTGCCTGGCTCGCCTGGGCGGGCTTCGCGCCGCCGGCGCGGAGCTGATCGTTGCAGACGGTGGAAGTGCCGACCGCACGGTGGCACTCGCGCGGCCTCTCGCCGACCGTGTCGTGCATGCGCCGCGCGGTCGCGCCGCGCAGATGAACGCCGCAGCGGCGGTGGCTGGGGGCGAGATCCTGCTCTTCCTGCACGCCGACACCGCGCTGCCGCCGGCGGCGACGGCGGCGATTGCGCAGGCCGTCACCGGCGGTGCGGCCTGGGGGCGCTTCGACGTGCGCATCGAGGGCCGTCATCCGCTGCTCGGCATCGTGGCGCGATCGATGAACCTGCGCTCGCGCCTGACCGGCATCGCCACCGGTGACCAGGCGATCTTCGTCACCCGGACGGCGTTCGATGCGATAGGCGGCTACGCCGACATCGCGCTGATGGAGGACGTCGCCCTGAGCCGGGCGCTGAAACGCATCGGCCGGCCAGCCTGCCTGGCGGACCCGGTGCGGACTTCCGGCCGCCGCTGGGAGCGGCAAGGCGTGCTGCGCACCATCGGCCTGATGTGGCGGCTGCGGGCAGCCTACTTCTTCGGCGCCGATCCCGACGCGCTGGCGCGGCGCTATGGCTACCGGCCAAGGGGGGAACGATGAATCCGGATGCGCAGGAAATGAACGTACTCGTGTTCGCGCGGGCGCCGATCGCGGGAGCGGCCAAGACCCGGCTGATTCCCGCGCTGGGCGCCAGCGGCGCGGCGAGGCTGCACCGCAGCCTCGTCCTGCGGGCGCTCGCCACCGCCCGGGAAGCGGCGCTCGGGCCGGTGACGCTGTGCTGCGCGCCGGATACGCGGCATCGCTTCTTTCGTGCGCTCGCGCGCCGCGGCCTGCGCTGCACGGCCCAGGCCGACGGCGACCTGGGGGTACGCATGCGCCAGGCCTTCGAGGCCGCGCTCGCCATGCCGACGCTGCTGATCGGCAGCGACTGCCCTGCGCTGACGCCGGCGCATCTGCGCCGGGCGGCCAGTACCTTGTCGGACGGCCGCGACGCGGTGTTCCTGCCCGCGGAAGACGGCGGCTACGTGCTCATCGGGCTTGCCGCAGCGGCCCCCGCGGCGCTGTTCGAGGCGATGCCGTGGGGCGAGGACACGGTGATGGAATGCACGCGCGAGCGGCTGCGGGATCTGGGCTGGACATGGTCGGAGCCGGCGACGCTATGGGACGTGGACCGTCCGGCCGATCTCGTGCGCTTGGGCACGACCCGAATACACTGTGAAACCAGGATGGAGCCGATATGAGGAACACCATGGATCGACTGCCGACGCGGCTGCGCCGCGCCGGCAGCCTTTTCGTCACCCTGATCGCCCTGCTGCCGGCCGCGCTGCCGGCTCACGCGAGCACCGACGCGCCGCAAGAGGTGACGCCGTTCTCCGCCTCGACTCCCGGCACGGCCTTTCCTGCGCCGTGGCGACATCAGCCCTTGCCCAAGGTGGACCGCGAGAATCGTTTCGATCTGGTCGACGACGCCGGGCGCACGGTGCTGCGCGTGCGCTCCGAGGCGGCGGCGTCGACCTTCGCCCATCCGCTCGCGATCGATCCGGCGCGGACGCCCCGGCTGAGCTGGCGCTGGAAAGTGTCGGGCCCTGTGCAGGCCTCGGACTTCACCCGCAAGGGTGGCGACGACTACGCCGGACGTGTCTACGTCCTGTTCGACTACCCGCTGGAGCGGCTGGGCCTGGGCGATCGCATCAAGCTCTCGCTTGGTCGCTCGCTGTTCGGTGCGGAACTGCCCACGGCGGCAATCGCCTACGTGTGGGGTACGGCCCAGCCGGTGGAGGCGAGCGGCCCCAATCCCTATACCGACCGGGTGCGCATGATCGTGGTCGAGAGCGGCGCGGCGCGCGCGGGTCAGTGGGTGACGATCCAGCGCGATATCGCCGCCGACTTTCGTGCCGCGTTCGGTGAGGCAGCGCCACCGATCACCGGCATCGCCATCAGCGCCGACACCGACAACACCGGAGAATCGGTCACCGCCTGGTTCGGGGATCTGCAGTTCCGGGGGGCCGAATGAGGCGCCTGCTGCTGCTCGGCGGCGGCCATGCCCACGTCCACGTGCTCGAGCGCCTTGCCGCCGAGCGCCTGCCGGGCGTCGAAGTG
>JBFGUQ010000278.1:0-4183 GCA_041565515.1 Rhodocyclaceae bacterium
CTTCTTTGCCATCGTGCAGGCGATGAACCAGCGCTTCGAAGTCGCCGCCGTCGCCATCTTCATTGCCATGGTGCTCGACGGCCTCGATGGGCGCATCGCCCGCCTCACCCACACCCAGAGCGAGTTCGGCGCCGAGTACGACTCCCTCTCCGACATGGTCTCCTTCGGCGCCGCGCCCGCACTGGTCGTATACGAATGGGCGCTCAAGGACATGGGCAAGCTCGGCTGGATCGCAGCCTTCATCTACTGCGCCGGGGCGGCGCTGCGCCTGGCGCGCTTCAACACCAACATCGAAGTCGTGGACAAGCGCTACTTCCAGGGCCTGCCCAGCCCGGCCGCCGCGGCGCTGATCGCCGGGCTGGTGTGGGTATCGATCGACAACGGCGTTGCCGGCAACGACGTGCGCTGGTCCGCCTGCGTGCTGACGATCTTCGCTGGCGTGACGATGGTCAGCAACGTGCTGTTCTGGAGTGGCAAGGACATCAATCTGCGCCGCAGCGTACCCTTCATCGTCGTCATCGCGCTGGTGATGGGTTTCGCCCTGGTTTCGAGCTATCCGCCAGGCGTGCTGTTCGCCCTTTTCCTCGCCTACGCGGCCTCGGGTTACGCGATGTGGGTGTGGCGCTGGATGCGTCGGGACAAGCACGCCGCCGAGCCCGCGCGCGACGCCGATGACCATGCACCACCTGGCGCCTGAGCGGACCAGACGCCGGGCGAATGCGACCGTCGCCCCGATCGGCCGCGTCTATCGGATCGATGCGCATGCGCAGGCTTGCGCACTCTCGAGCGGCTGATCTATAGTCCAGAGCATGACTTTCGAACGCGACCCCTTCTCCCCGTCGCTTCGCCCCTTCCCGGCGGGTCTGCTGCTGCTCGGCCCGCTGCTGCGCCCCGCGCGCTAAGAAGACACCCTCCCCCCTTGCAGTTCTTTTTGCGACCCGCGCCCCGGCCCGGGTGGCATAAGCGTATCCGCCTCATCGAATCCGACCCCAGGAGCCGACCATGAAAGACCAGTTGATCATCTTCGACACCACCTTGCGCGATGGCGAACAGAGCCCGGGCGCGTCGATGACGCGCGACGAGAAGCTGCGCATTGCGCGGCAGCTCGAGCGCATGCGTGTCGACGTCATCGAGGCCGGTTTCGCCGCTGCGTCCAACGGCGATTTCGAGGCCGTGCGCGCGATCGCCGAAACGGTGAAGGAATCGACCGTGTGTTCGCTCGCACGCGCGAACGAAAACGACATCCGCCGCTCCGGCGAGGCGATCTCGCCCGCTGCGCGCGGCCGCATCCACACCTTCATCGCGACCAGCCCGATCCACATGGAGAAGAAGCTGCGCATGACGCCCGACCAGGTCGTCGAGCAGGCGGTGAAGGCGGTCGGCTGGGCACGCGGGTTCACCGACGACATCGAGTTCTCCGCCGAGGATGCGGGCCGCTCGGACATCGATTTCCTCGTGCGGATCTTCGATGCCGTCATCCAGGCCGGCGCGAAGACCATCAATGTCCCGGACACCGTCGGCTACAACGTCCCGGAGCAGTACGCAGCCACCATGCGCACGCTGATCGAGCGGGTACCCAATGCGGACAAGGTGGTCTGGTCGGTGCACTGCCACAACGACCTCGGCCTGGCAGTCTCGAACTCGCTTGCCGCGGTGCTCGCCGGGGCGCGCCAGGTCGAATGCACGATCAATGGCCTGGGCGAGCGTGCCGGCAATGCCTCGCTCGAGGAGATCGTCATGGCCGTGCGCACCCGCGCCGACGTCTTCCCGGTAGAGACCCGCATCGACACCACCCAGATCGTTCCGGCTTCGAGGCTCGTGTCCCAGATCACCGGTTATCCGGTGCAGCCGAACAAGGCCATCGTCGGCGCCAACGCCTTCGCCCACGAATCCGGCATCCACCAGGACGGCGTGCTCAAGCATCGCGAAACCTACGAGATCATGCGTGCCGAGGACGTGGGCTGGGGCGCGAACAAGCTCGTGCTCGGCAAGCATTCGGGCCGCAACGCGTTCCGCGCGCGTCTCAAGGACCTCGGCATCGAGATCGGTTCGGAAGAGCGATTGAATCACGTCTTCGCGCGCTTCAAGGAACTCGCCGACAAGAAGCTCGAGATCTTCGACGAGGACCTGCAGGCGCTGATGAGCGACGAGGCCGTCACGCCCGAAACCGAGCACTATCGACTGGTTGCCAGCCGCTTCCATTCCGAAACCGGCGAAACGCCGCAGGCTGCGATCACGCTCACGGTCGCCGGCGCCGAGCATCAAACCTCGGCCGAGGGCTCGGGTCCGGTCGACGCCGCATTCAAGGCGATCGAGTCGATCGTCGGCAGCGGCAGCGAATTGCTGCTGTACTCGGTGAGTGCGATCACCACCGGGACCGACGCGCAGGGCGAAGTGACGGTGCGCCTCGCCAAGGGCGGGCGGGTGATGGACGGCCAGGGCGCCGATACCGACATCATCGTCGCCTCGGCCAAGGCCTATCTCAACGCGCTCAACAAGCTGCACGGCGGCACGCAACGACTCAACCCGCAGGTTTGAGCCGCACACTGCGCCGGCGGCGGGCGTTCAGCCCTGCTGCCGGCGCCCCCCTCCGGTGACGCGCGCATAGAGCATCGTCGACAGGAACAGCGTCACCGACAGCGCTGCCTCTGCCAGCGCAAGCGACCCGGCCAGGCCGGGGTCGGTCGCGCGCAGCACGCCTTCCGTCAGATACAGCAGCGACAGCATCGACAGCCACTGATAGGTGTAGCGCTTGCCGCGCAGCACGCCGAACACCGCCGGCATCAGGGGCAGCGCCTTGAGCATCATCCACGACCCGCCCGGGCGCAGCGGCGCGAGCCAGGCCTCCCACAGCACGCACAACGCGATCAGGCCGAGCAGGCTGACGCTGGCGATCAGCGACAGCACACGCGGGCTCATCGCGCCACCGCCAGCTTCAATGCCGCCTCGGCCAGGCGCCGGCCCTGGGCCTGCGCGAGCGAGGCCTCTTCGGCGGTCAGCGTGGCGCGGGCGTCCGTACCCGCGACGTGACTGGCACCGTAGGGCGTGCCCCCGCTTCGAGTGGAGTTGAGCCCGGCTTCGGTATACGGGATTCCGACGATCATCATGCCGTGATGCAGCAGGGGCAGCATCATCGACACCAGGGTCGTTTCCTGCCCGCCGTGCAGGCTGGCGCTCGAGGTGAAGACGCATGCCGGCTTGCCCACCAGCGTGCCATTGACCCATGCGCCGGCGAGACCGTCGAGGAAGTACTTCATCGGCGCCGCCATGTTGCCGAACCGGGTCGGACTGCCGAGGGCGAGCCCGACACACTGCTCCAGGTCGGCCGCCTCCACGTAGGGCGGGCCATCGGCCGGAATTTCGTCTTCGACCGCCTCGCATACCGTCGACACGCGAGGCACGGTGCGCACCCGTGCCGAGGCGCCCGGCACCTGATGGATGCCGAGGGCAAGCTGCTCGGCCAGCGCGCGCACCGAACCGC
The DNA here is from genome assembly GCA_041565515.1 of Rhodocyclaceae bacterium. Classification (GTDB taxonomy): domain Bacteria; phylum Pseudomonadota; class Gammaproteobacteria; order Burkholderiales; family Rhodocyclaceae; genus Thauera. The sequence goes on from JBFGUQ010000278.1 coordinate 3,482, forward strand.
GGTGACTGTAATACAGCACGAGGATTTCCTGCATGGGGGATCTAAGCCGATAGAATGGGCGCGATTATAACCCTGGCGAACCCGGACCCGACCGGCCTGCACCATCCCGCCTGCGCCCGACGCCATCAGCGGCCACTCCTCCCGCCCACGCCGATGAAGCTGCACGCCCTTCGCGACTTCGCACGCCTCTTTGCCGAGCGCTTCACCGCCACCCGCTGCGAGCAGGTCGCCGGGAGCCTCGCCTTCACCACGCTGCTTGCGCTGGTGCCGCTTGTGACGGTCACGATCGCGATCTTCGGCAGGCTACCGGGCATGAACGAACTCGGCACTTCGCTGAAGCTTTTCCTGCTCGACAACCTCCTGCCCGAGCGCGCCGGCCACATCATCGCCACCTACACCCTCGAATTCTCCGAGCAGGCGGGGCGGCTGACCCTGATCGGCACCATCCTGCTGGCGCTCATCGCGCTGATGCTGCTCAGCACCATCGAGCGCGTATTCAACCTCATCTGGGGCGTGCGCCGGCCGCGTCCGATCCTCACACGAATCACGGTTTCCTGGTTCGTGCTCACGCTCGGCCCGATCGTCTTCGGCGCGAGCGTCGTCGCCACCGGCTACCTCGTCACGACCTCGATGCAATATGCCGCACATATGCCCTGGCTCGGCGAACTCGCCGCCCGACTACTGCCGCCCCTGCTGCTGTGC
>JBFGUQ010000279.1:0-4179 GCA_041565515.1 Rhodocyclaceae bacterium
CTCGGCATGACCGACGTCAGCTTCATCTACGGCGAGGGTTTCGCCATGGGGCCGGACGCCGCCCGGCAGGCACTGGCCGAGGCCGAGGCGGACATCGCAGCCGCGCTCGGCTGAGCGGAGCCAGCACCGCGCAGGCGGGAGGCGCAGCGCCGCTTCCCCGCCCTGAACCGATTCGAGGGCGCGCCCAGTCGCCCCGTCAGAGGAGAACCGCCATGACCACCCCGACATCCGATTCCCGCTTCGATTCCCGCCCGGAGACGGTTGCCCGGCCGCGTGCCGTGGAGCGCCTGGTCGCAGGCCAGGCAACCTCCGACGGCGCCGGCGTGAGGCTCACCCGCGTGCTCACGCAGCCGCTGCAGCGCCGGCTCGATCCCTTCCTGATGCTCGATGCCTTCGGCAGCGACGATCCCGACGACTACATCGCCGGTTTCCCGGACCATCCCCACCGCGGCTTCGAGACCATCACCTACATGATTGCCGGGCGCATGCGCCACCGCGACAGCGCGGGCAACGAAGGCCTGCTGGAGAACGGCGGCGTGCAATGGATGACCGCGGGCCGTGGCGTGATCCACTCCGAGATCCCGCAGCAGGAAGAGGGCGTCATGGAGGGCTTCCAGCTATGGCTCAACCTGCCGGGGCGGGACAAGATGAGCGCACCCTGGTATCGCGACTTCGCCGCCGCAGAACTGCCGCGCTTCGAGACCGCCGCCGGCGTGGCGGTGACCGTGATTGCCGGGGAAAGCCATGGCGTGCAGGGAGCCGTCACGCGCGACGCCACCGCGCCGCTGTACCTCGACCTGCACCTGCCGGCCGGGACGCGCTTCGAGCAAACCCTGCCCGCCGGGCACAACGCGTTCTTGTACGTCTACCGCGGCGAGCTCAAGGTCGGTGAAAGCGTCGTGCCCGCGCAGCGCATGGCGATCCTCGCCAACGACGAGGCCAGCGACGGCATCGTCGTCGAAGCGACGGGCGAGACGCGCGCGCTGCTGGTCGCCGGGCGCCCGCTGCGGGAGCCGATCGCGCAGTACGGCCCCTTCGTGATGAATACCGAGCAGGAGATCTACCAGGCCGTCAGCGACTTCCGCGCCGGCAAGTTGACGACCCCATGAGCGCCCGTGTCCCGGTAGGGCGGGCTTCCGCCCGCCAGCGGCCCGCGGTCGGCTGAAGCCGACCCTGCGAAATCGCGCTAACCCGTAGCGCGGGTTTCAACCCGCCAGCGCCTTCAGCGCCGCCACCTGCGCCCTGATCGGCGCCGGAACAGGCATCTCTCCCGCGAGCATCGCGCGGATGATCGCCGCGTTATCGGTCACCGATGGCGCATCGGGAAGGCCGGGCAGCGGCGGCGCGCCGCCTTCCTCGCCGGCGACGCCGATCGTGGCCGTGCCGTCGACGTAATGCTTCATCTGCGGACAGCGCCGCGGGTTGGCGTAGATCTCGCCCTCGGTGCCGCGCAGCAGCATCGCGCGGCCGCCATCCGCGCGCAGGAACTCGTCCATGCGGTCGATGTATTCCGGGTGGGTCACCGCCACGACCCGTACGCTGCGTCCGGGGCAGGGGTCGATGAGCTTGGCCATGATGTGGCCGCTGCCGCGCACGCCCAGGCGCAGCCGCAGCGCCAGCACCCGATCGAGCCCGGGCAGCAGGGGTTCCACGCCGATGCAGGCAAGCTGGCGCGCGGCGAGCTGCGCCGACGCCGCCTCGACGTCGGCCGCCGGGTGCATTCCCAGCGCCGCGAGCAGCTCGAAAGGGCTCACCCGCGCTTCGAAGTCGTGCCGGCCCTGGATCAGCACCGGTACCCCCTCGCGCGCCAGCAGCAGCGCCACCAGCGGCATCAGGTTGGCCTGCCGGCGGGCCCCGTTGTAGGTGGGCAGCACCACGCAGCGCGGACCGGGCGGAACGGCGACGGCGTGCGTGCGGGCATCCATCGCCTGCTTGAAGCCAAGCAGCTCGTCGAGCGACTCGCTCTTGATGCGCAGGGCGATGAGGATCGCCCCCAGTTCCACGTCGGGCACGCGGCCGTCGAGCATGTCGCCGAACACGCTCGCTGCGCTGGCGCGGTCGATCGAGCGCGAACCCTTGGCGCCTCGGCCGATTTCCTTGATGATTGAGCCGTAATTCATGGCGGGATTATCTGCGCGAACGCGGTTTTCGGCCAGCACGCCCGCACCCCGGAAGTGAATATTCCCTCTAGGAGCACCCCACGAATGGAAGTCGGATTCATCGGACTCGGCCTCATGGGCCGCCCCATGGCGCTCAACCTGCTGAAGGCGGGGCACAAGCTTCACGTCTGGAGCCGTCGGCGCGAGTCGATGCAGCCGCTGCTCGAGGCCGGCGCCGGTGACTGTGCCAGCGCCGCCGAACTCGCGCGCCGCGCGCCGATCACGATCAGCATCGTCGCCGACGCGCCCGACGTCGAAGAGGTCACGCTCGGCGAGCACGGCGTCGCCGCGGGTGCGGGGCCGGGCCACATTCATGTGGACATGAGCACGATCGCACCGGCCGCCGCGCAAGGCATCGCCGCCCGCCTCGAAGGCCGGGGCATCAGCATGCTCGATGCGCCGGTGTCGGGCGGCGAGGTCGGGGCCGTGGCCGGCTCGCTCACCATCATGGCGGGCGGCGAGGAGGGGGTGTTCGAGGCAGTGCGGCCGCTGTTCGAGGCGATGGGCAAGGCGGCGACCTACATCGGCGAATCCGGCGCCGGCCAGGTGGCCAAGGCGTGCAACCAGATCCTCACCGGCGTCGGCGTGGCCGCGGTGGCCGAGGCGCTCAACTTCGCCGCCAGGAGCGGCGTGGATGCGAGCCGCGTGCGCGAGGCGCTGCTCGGTGGCTTCGCCTATTCGCGCATCCTGGAGAACCACGGCCAGCGCATGCTCGACCGCAACTTCCAGCCCGGCTTCAAGGCCTGGATGCACCAGAAGGACATGCGCATCGTCATGGAAGAGGCCCACCGCCTCGGGCTCGCGCTGCCCTCGTCGGCCGCCACCGCGCAGATGTTCAACGCCATGGTCGGCAGCGGCCTGGGCGAGGACGATTCGGTCGCCATGCTCAAGCTGCTCGAGCGCATGAGCGGCGGCGCGGCGGAATGAGGAGGCGGAGATGAAGGTCGGTTTCATCGGGCTGGGCGTCATGGGCGAGCCGATGGTGCGCCACCTGCGCGGGGCGGGCCACGATCTCGCGCTGTGGGCACGGCGCCCCGAGTCGGCTGCGGCGCTGGTCGGCGAAGGCGTCGCGCTGTGTGCGACGCCGGCCGAACTCGCCGCGCGCAGCGAGGTGGTCGTCACCATCGTCACCGCCAGCGCGGACGTGGAGGCGCTCGCCTTCGGGCCGCAGGGGCTCGGCGCGGGCTTCGCCGCCGGGGCCGTTCACGTCGATATGAGCACCATCGCGCCGGCCACCGCCCGGGCACTGGCGGCGCGCTATGCGGCGCAGGGCGTGGGCTGGCTGGATGCGCCGGTTTCGGGCGGCGCGCAGGGTGCGCAGGAGGCGACGCTGGCGATCATGGCCGGCGGCGAGGCGTCCACGCTGGAAAAGGTCCGGCCCTTGCTCGAGTCGGTGGGCAAGCGCATCGTGCACATCGGCCCGGCCGGTGCCGGCCAGGTGGCGAAGGCCTGCAACCAGATGATCATGGTTTCGCTGATCCAGGCCTGTGCCGAGGCGATGCGACTGGCCGCCGCCCATGGCGTCGACCTCGCCGCCGTGCGCACCGCGCTGATGGGCGGTTCGGCCGCGTCGCGCGTGCTCGAGCTGATGGGCGAGCGCATGGTGCGTCGCGATTTCGCCGCCGGCGTCGAGGCCCGCCTGCACCACAAGGACTTCGCCATCCTGATGGACGAGGCCGCCCGGCTCGGCGCCCCCCTGCCGGTCGCCGCCCAGGTGTGGCAGCAGCTCAATGCCCTGATGGCCTGCGGATGGGGCCGCGACGATACGTCCAGCCTGCTGCGGGTGCTCGAGCGCGAGGGCGCGCAGGGCGGGCGGTAACGACAGGCCCGGCGCTCAGCCCCGTGCCGCAGTGTCCGGGCGCGGCTTGCCGTACCAGCGGAAGCGCTCGATCACGTCGGCCATTTCTTCGTCCGACAGCAGCACCGGCTCTCCGAGCTGGCAGCTGCGCCAGTACTGCTCGCACAAGGTCTCGAACTCGATCGCCAGCGCCAGCGCATGCCTCAGGTCGCGGCCGAAGAC
>JBFGUQ010000280.1:0-4176 GCA_041565515.1 Rhodocyclaceae bacterium
TACGTGGCCTTCTCGGCCGGCGTCGCGCTGTGGGTGGTGTATGGCCTGGTCTATCGCTCGTGGCCGCTCGTTCTCGCCAACGTGGTCACGCTGGCGCTGGCGCTGAGCATCCTGTTCATGAAGCTGCGCTACCAGTCGTGCCCTGCTGTGTCGGAAACGTCGGCGCCGGCGTCGCAGGCCTGAGCGCCGCGGGCGACGAAGGCGCAGACCCGATCCTCCGGGCCCCTCGGCGATCCTGAGGACGCGGGTCGCCCTGCGTGCAGTGACGGGAAGTCCCGAAATGAGTAATCTCGGACCGGTCCCACTCCGACCGTGCTCCGATGACCGCCCTGCGCACCCTCTACCCAGCCAGCGAACCCTTCGCCACGGGCCGGCTCGACGTCGGCGACGGCCATAGCATCTACTACGAGCGCGTGGGCACGCCCGGCGCAAAGCCGGCGGTTTTCCTGCACGGCGGGCCCGGTGGCGGGATTTCAGTGGATCATCGGCGCTTGTTCGACCCGGCCCGCTACGAGGTGATGCTCTTCGACCAGCGCGGCTGCGGGCAGTCCACGCCGCATGCGGCGCTCGACGCGAACACGACCTGGCACCTGGTCGCCGATATCGAGCGCCTGCGCGAACTCGCGGGCGTGGACAAGTGGCAGGTGTTCGGTGGCTCCTGGGGCTCGACGCTGGCGCTGGCCTATGCCGAGACGCATCCCGAACGCGTGAGCGAGCTCATCCTGCGCGGCGTCTATACGGTCACCCGCGCGGAACTGGACTGGTATTACCAGTTCGGCGTCTCGGAGATGTACCCGGACAGGTGGGAGGGCTTCGTGGCACCGATTCCGGAGGCGGAGCGGGGCGACATGATCGCGGCCTACCGCAGGCGGCTGACCGGCGATGACGCGGAGGTCCGCATCGAGGCGGCGCGGGCGTGGAGCACCTGGGAGGGCGACACCATCAAGCTGCTGCCCGACGCCGACTTCGCCGCCGGCTTCGGCGAGGATGACTTCGCGCTGGCCTTCGCGCGGATCGAGAACCACTATTTCCTCCATGGCGCCTGGCTGGAAGAGGGGCAGTTGCTTCGCGATGCCCACAAGCTGCGCGGCATCGCCGGCACCATCGTCCATGGCCGCTACGACATGCCCTGCCCCTTGCGCTACGCCTGGGCCCTGCACAAGGCCTGGCCGGAGGCCGATTTCCATCTTGTCGAAGGTGCCGGCCACGCTTATTCGGAACCCGGCATCCTTGACCAGCTGATCCGCGCGACCGATCGCTACGCGCAGATGCGCTGAGACCAAGAGCGTGCGGTGCCGCCACGATCGTGCGCTGCGAAATCCTCCGGACCCGATCGACGGCGCCGCCTGGGCGCGCGCGAGCATTCGCGCAAGCCTGTCATTGCGGTGCGCTCGCCCCGAGCATCCGATTCCGCCGGCAGCGTTCCCCCGCCGCCGCACCCGGGCATATCATTGTGCTGGCCGGCCACCCCCTGGCCGGAGCGTCGGACCAACAGGAGAGACAACAATGAAACTCGGAAAGAAGGCCGTGGGTGCGGGCCTCGCTGCGACTGCGCTCGTCCTCGCGCTGGTCGGCTGCCAGAAGGAGGAGGGGCCGGCCGAGAAGGCCGGCAAGGAAGTCGACAAGGCGGTGGAGAAGCTCGGCGAAAAGGTCGAGCAGGCCGGCGACGCCATCCAGGATGCCGCGAAGGATGCAAAGCAGTAGGGCGCTCGGCGCCGCCGCAGGTCGGGAGGCCGGATCGTGATCGCGGCCGACTTCTCGATGCTCGATCGGGTCGGCCTCAACCTGCACGCCGTCTTCGACGTCGATGCGCTGCCCTGCGCCATGCAGGCCCGGCTGCGCGAATGCACCGGGCCGGCGCAGCGCTACCGCCAGCTCGTCCTCATCGGCAATGCCGGACCGCGCCTGTGGGCTTCGGTGAAGGCTGCGGCGCCGGCCGCGGCGGACCCTATCGACGAATTCAGCATCCGCAGCGTGGCGCAATGGTTCGCTGCCCACTTCGGAGATCTGCCGCACCACCGCCTCTACCCCGGGGAAGCCCTCGTCGACCTCCAGGGGCTCGGCGAGCTCGCGGGCTGGCACCATCCGACGCCGTTCAAGGTCGGCATCCAGCAGGGCTGGGGCACCTGGTTCGCCTACCGCGTCGCCCTGCTCGCCGACACCGCGCTGGCACCCACGGAGGCGCGGCGCGGTGCGTCCCCGTGCGACACCTGCCGCGACACCCCCTGCATCCCCGCGTGCCCGGCCGGCGCGATGGCCGGCGGCGAGTTCTCCCTCGCCAGCTGCATCGCGTATCGCCGCCAGCCCGCCTCGCGCTGCGCGGCGACCTGCGTCGCGCGGCTGAGCTGCCCGGTCGGCGCCGAGCACCGCTACGCCGAGGAGCAGATCCGCCATGGGTATTCGAATTCGCTGAAGATGATCGAGTGGTATGACAGCCGCGGATGCGCGGCGAGGGGGTGAGCCGGGGGTTGGCGTGGCCGATCTCTTCATCTCCACCTTCCGCCGCAACTTCGCCCGCGCGCTGTCGGGTCAGTCCTGGAGCGGCGGAGGAATCAGGACGAAATTGCCGACGTGCTTCTTGTCGAGGAACTCGCGCTGGGCGTCGGCGATGCGTTCGAGCGGGAAGGTCTTTGCCAGCAGCGGGCGCAGCTCGCCACGCTCGATATAGCCGACCAGGTTCGGGAAGACCGGTTCGTCCCAGGCGGTGCTGCCGAGCAGGGTGAGGTCCTTCAGGTAGAAGTCCCGCATGTCCAGCGTCACCAGCGGCCCGCCGATCGCCCCCGAGGACGTGTAGCGCCCACCGCGCTTCAGGACCTTGAGCAAGGCGCCGAAGCCCGCGCCCGCGACGTTGTCGATGACGACGTCGACCGCATTCTCGCCGAGCGCGGCGACCAGATCCTCTCCCCGCGCAATCACCCGGTCGGCGCCGATGGCCCGTACCGACTCCAGCTTGGCTTTCCCTGCGATCGCGGTCACCGTGGCGCCGCGCCGCTTCGCCAGTTGCACCACGGCCGAGCCGACGCCGCCCGATGCGCCCGTCACCAGCACGTGGTCCGCTGCGCTCACCTGCGCGCGATGCACCATGTTCTCTGCCGTCCCGTACGCGCACGGGATCGTCGCCAGCTCGGCGTCGCTCCAGTCGCTGTCGACCGCAAAGACCTCGCTCGCCGGCACCTTGACCCATTGGGCGAAGGCGCCGTCGAAATCCGAGCCCATCCAGATCGTCTCCATCGACTCGAAACCCGCGCGGCGCATGCATGGGCGCACCAGCACCCGCCTGCCGAGGAGGCTTTCGTCGCCGCCCGGCGCGACGGCGGCCACGCGCCCGCAGCAGTCCGTGCCCTGGATGAACGGAAACGGCGTGCCCTCGTTCCAGCCACCGTCGGTCCTCGCGCTCGCGTCGGCCGCGTCGGCGCCCGCCGTGTCTGCCGTGCCCGCCGTGACACTGGACGAGTACCAGCCCAGGCGGGTGTTGATCTCGGTGTTGTTGACCCCGGCTGCGAGCACCTGCACGAGCACCTCGCCGGGCCCCGGGACGGGAACGGGCGCCTCGCGATAATCGAGCTTGTCGTAGCCGCCGGTGCCGGTGGTGACGACCGCCTTCATGGTCCGGCCTGGCGCAGCCGGGTCCTGCTGGCCGTCGTCAGGTGTTCGTTGCGATGATTTTGTCATGATGTGCCCCGCATCCGTATCGAACCATCTATAACTGGCGGGGCCGGCGAGATCAAGGCGGGATCACCGCCGGCCGGCCGATGCAATGAAGGGCGGCAGCGCACTCCGGAAAGCCGGAGTGTCCTCGCCCGCGGCAAGAGCCCGTTCGGCGTCTCCAGCCTGGCCAAGGGCGTGCTGCGCTTCCTGCGCAGCGGCTGCGATGCCTTCGCGATCGCCGGCTGCCGCGCCGATGTCCTTGCACCCGGTGCCGAGCACGGAATGCATGCCCACCCGGACAAGCACCCTGGCAGCGTGCATTTCCCGGGCGCGCACGCTGGCGCCGACACCATCGACTTCCACGACCCGCGCGCCCGGACCGTCATCCTCCGGCCGCCCGTCGTCGAGCTCACGGCCGAAGCTGCCGACCAGCGGGTGGTGAGTGCCCGCAACCGCAGCCTGCCGGTGTTTCCGGCCTGCCTGCAGCAGCGGCGGACATCGGCCGGAGCGACCCGGAGCGCGTCAGCA
>JBFGUQ010000281.1:0-4156 GCA_041565515.1 Rhodocyclaceae bacterium
ATCATCACGAACAGCGGCAGGGCCGCGGACGGGCCGTAGGCGGTCAAGATCAGCGGGATGCCCAGCATGCCGGCATTGGAGTAGGCGGCGCCCAGCCCGAGGATCCCCTGCTCGTCGAGCCTGCGTGCGGTCAAGCTGCGCACCGCGAGCATCGCCACACCGAACACGGCGAAGGTGCCGATGTAGTAGGACAGCAGGTAACCCCACGGCAGGCTATCCGGCAACTCCGCCTGCGAAATGGAACGGAAAAGCAACAGGGGCCGCGCAAACGTGAACACGAAGGCCGACAGCCCGCGATTGGCCGCTTCGTCGAACAGGCCGGTCTTGGCCGCCGCGTAGCCGAGCCCGAGCGTGCCGAACACCGGCAGGATGATGCCGAGAATGATATCCACGAATGAGCTCCGGTCCTGCCATCGCGCTCGAAGCCAGCCCATCGGCCCGGTCTCGAGATCCTGACGGCGGAGCGTATTGTAGATGTCCTGGTGCTCGCAATCGGCGCCGCGAAGCGGCAAGGTGACGACTTCGCACACCAGCGCCATCGCGCCGATCGCCGGCGACCGGCTTCATCCCCCGCACGCCCCACGCAATCGCTCCTGCCGGGCGAGGGAAAAGCGCCCCTGCGTGGGATGGAGTCGGCACTCCGCGCGAGCTGCGGGGTCACAATGGCGTGGACACGCAGCTCATCCCGCCAGAAGGAGGCCCCCATGACCCGCAGCGAAACCGACAGCATCGGCGCGATCGAGGTACCCGAAGCGTCGTACTGGGGCGCACAGACCCAGCGCTCGATGTTGAACTTCGAGATCGGCGAGGAACGCATGCCGCTGGCGCTGATCCACGCCCTGGCCCTCGTCAAGAAGGCGGCCGCAAGGGTCAACGGGCGCAGCGGCGCGATCCCCAAGCCCATCGCCGAGCTCGTCGAGCAGGCGGCCGACGAGGTCCTGGCCGGTCGCCACGACGACCAGTTCCCGCTCGTGGTCTGGCAGACGGGCAGTGGCACGCAGAGCAACATGAACGTAAACGAGGTCATCGCCGGGCTTGCCAACGAGCTCGCGGGCGAGGGCCGCGGCGGCAAGTCACCGGTGCACCCGAACGATCACGTCAACCACGGCCAGAGCTCGAACGACAGTTTCCCCACTGCCATGCACATCGCCGTGGCGCGCATGGTGCATGAGCGCTTGCTGCCGGCGATCACCGTCCTCTCCAACGGCCTCGCGGCGCAGTCCGAACGTCATGCCGACGTGGTAAAGACCGGCCGCACGCACATGATGGACGCGACGCCGGTCACCTTCGGTCAGGAGCTGTCGGCTTTCGTCGCCCAGCTCAACTGCGCTGCCCACGCCATCCGCTCGGCACTGCCCGCCGTCTGCGAACTGGCCCAGGGCGGCACGGCGGTCGGCACCGGCCTCAACGCACCGCCCGGGTTCGGCGAGGACATCGCCGCCGAGTTGGCAGCGCTGACCGGCCTGCCGCTTGCCGGCGCTACGAACAAGTTCGCCGCGCTCGCCGGCCACGAGCCCCTGGTCGCGCTGTCGGGTGCGCTGAAGACGCTCGCCGTGGCGCTGATGAAGATCGCCAACGACCTTCGCCTGCTCGGCTCCGGCCCCCGCGCCGGGTTCGCCGAGGTCCGGCTGCCGGCGAACGAGCCGGGCAGCTCGATCATGCCGGGCAAGGTCAATCCCACCCAGTGCGAGGCGCTGTCGATGCTCGCCTGCCAGGTGATGGGCAACGACGCCACCATCGGCTTTGCCGCCAGCCAGGGTCACCTGCAGCTCAACGTGTTCAAGCCGGTCATCGCATACAGCCTGCTGCAGTCCATCCGCCTGCTCGCCGACGGCTGCGCCAATTTCCAGCGCCACTGCGTCGCCGGGCTCGAACCCGACACGGCCCGCATGGCCGAGCATCTGCGCCGCAGCCTGATGCTGGTGACGGCGCTGAACCCACACATCGGCTACGACAAGGCGGCACAGATCGCCAAGAAGGCCTACGCCGAGGGCACCAGCCTGCGCGAGGCGGCGCTGGCGCTGGGCCATCTCACCGGCGAGGAGTTCGACGCCTGGGTGCGACCGCAAGACATGCTCGGACGCTGAGGTCGGGCCGCCGTCGCGTCAGCCGCGGCGTGAAACAAATCTTCACGCCTGCACGGGAAAGTTCGGCGCAGCCGACGCTCTAAGGAAGTGTGCACGGCGACACCTCGATCGAGGTGCTGGCCGCGCATCGCTCACTAGGAGGCAGCCATGAACATCCGGACCCTGATCCCCGCGCTCCTGATCGCACTTGCGGCCGGCGGCTGCGCCAGCTGGGAGGGCATGAGTTCACGCCAGAAGAGTACGGCGATCGGCGCCGGTGTGGGCGGTGTCGCCGGTGCGGCCATCAGCGATGGGGGCGTGCTCGGCACCGTCGGCGGTGCGGCCATAGGTGGCGTGATCGGCGACCAGATCGGCAGGGAAAGAGACGACTGAGACGAGCGCAGGCGCCGCCGTCCTCGCAGTGACGACGGCGCTTCGCAGTCGGCGCAGCCCGCCCCGCTCAGGCGAGTTCGCGCGAGTGCAGCGTGTATCGGAAGGCGTCCGGATCGAGGCTGTCGAAGCGGCCCGCCGCGCTCTCGCCCTGCGGATACATCAGGAACGGGATCGCCGGCCCCTTGCTGCCCGGCAGTTCGAGGTCGTGGGCGTCGTTGTAGGCCAGCCAGTTCGTTTCCCAGCCGCCGAACAGCTGCCTGCGCACCGCCAGCACCCTGGGGTCGTCCAGCGCCAGCGTTCCGGGCGGCTCCTCGAGCACGACCTTGCGCACGTCGGCCGGATCGACCGCGACCCAGCCGAAGCGCTCGAGGAAGACCTCGGCACGGCAGTGCTGGGCCTTGGAGATGTTGCCGCTCTTGCCCAGGCTCTTGTAGCCGAAGCGCGAATCCGCCACCCGCACGCCATATACGTCACGCGCAGGCAGGCCGACCGCACGGGCGAGACCGACATAGAGCGAGTTGAGATCGGCGCACTTGCCCGACAGGTCGCCCGATTCGAGCATGAAGGCGATGTCGCCGATGCCGCAGCCGCGCGTCTTCGGTTCGCGGAAGGTGTTGTCCACCACCCACTCGTAGATCGCGCGCGCCTTGTCCTCGTCGGTCCTGGCGCCACGGGTGATGTCGACCGCGGTGTCGAGCACGATGCCGTCGGTGGGCAGCAGTTCGGTCGGCCGCGTATAGAGCGCATGCTGTTCCGCCGATAGCCTGAGCGGGGCAGCTGCCGGGCGCGAGAAGTCGGTGCTGCGGTCGCGGGTGGCGAAACGGCTCACCACTTCGAGCGCCGGCGCTGCCGACGACGAGGACCACTGCGCATGGAGCATCTCGGCGCCCGAGCGATCCCGCACCAGGCGCATGATCTCGGCATTGCCCTGCCAGACGTTGCCCATGGGGCGGAACCACTCGGCCTCGTGCATCGACGGCAGTGGCACCCAGACCTGCAGCACACCATCGCCGGCAAGTGGCTCGATTCGGCTGGTGACCTCGAATTCGCGCCAGCCGGCGGCCGGCGTCGGTGCGAACCCGGCCTCGATATCCCTGGCGGCGGCCTCTGCGGAACGGGCTAGGGCGGGCAGGACGAGTCCGGCGGCCAGCGCAGAGGTCTTGAAGAAGTTGCGCCGGTTCATGGCTTCATTCCTCTCGGGGCGGTGGCGTCGGGCGTGCGCGCTTGCGCCGGGTTCATCGCCGAAAGGAAGCTGCAACGGAAATGGCGGCACCCACTTGGGGCGCTCGAGTGGTGGTTCATCTGTCTCTCCCGAATCGATTAGCCGCCCCGGTGCGGGATGCCGCCGGGGCTTAAGCGCCGGACCTTGCGGCCCGACAGGGTGGTGGCGGTATGAAGACCGCCGTACCGGACAGCCGATATGCAGATCGGCCTGAAGTGTCCGGTTGCGGCAAGGGCCCGAAGGCCGTTGCCACGTTCGATGCCTTCGCCGCGCGACGAGCGCCGACGGGCGTGATTGTGCCGTGAATCCAGCTTCGGCTGGTACCCGCCCTCCGCCCCGAGGCGTGCATTACGGCGGCACGGAAGACGCGTGGGGGGCGCGTGCGCTAAGCTTTCGACTCCAATTTCGCCTGCGCCGAACCATGTTTGAATTCCTCTTCACGCCGGAACTGCTCGTCGCCTTCCTGACCCTCACC
>JBFGUQ010000282.1:0-4131 GCA_041565515.1 Rhodocyclaceae bacterium
GGTTGAGCAGGTCATAGAGCGACGGCCGGCTGACACCGAGGATCTCGGCGGCGCGGGCGACGTTTCCGTTGGTACGGGCCATCACGCGAAGCACCGCGAGGCGCTCGGCCTCGTCGCGAACCTGGCGCAGGTTGAGTCTTTCCAGACTCTCCTCGCCTGCCTCGAGGCCGAGATCTTCGGCCGAGATGCGGTTGCCGTCGGCCATCACGACAGCACGCTTGATGCAATTTTCCAGCTCGCGCACGTTCCCCGGCCAGGGATGTGCCTCGATCGCCGAGATCGCGTCATCGCCGAGCGTCAGTGAGCCGCGCCCGTTCTCGCGCGCGAATCGCTGCACGAAGGCGTGGGCAAGCAGCACGGCATCACCCTCGCGATCACGCAGCGGCGGGATGTCGACCTCGATCTCGGCGAGGCGGTAGTACAGGTCCTCGCGGAATTCGCCCGCCTTCATCTGCGCCTTCAGATCGCGGTGCGTCGCGCACACGATGCGGACATCGACCGGAATCTCGTCACGACCGCCGATGCGCTCGATGACGCGCTCCTGCAGGAAGCGCAACAGCTTCGCCTGCAAGGGCATCGGCAGGTCGCCGATCTCGTCGAGGAACAGGGTACCGCGATTGGCGGTTTCGATCTTGCCGGGCGTCTGCTTCACGGCGCCGGTGAACGCGCCCTTCTCGTAGCCGAACAGCTCGCTCTCGAGCAGGGTGTCGGGGATGGCGGCACAGTTGATCGCGACGAAGCGCTCGCGCGCCCGTGGCGACAGGGCGTGGACGCCACGGGCGAGCACCTCCTTGCCGGTGCCGCTCTCGCCGAGCAGGGCGACCGTGACCGAAGCGGCAGCGAGCTTCTCGATGGTGCGGCAGATCTTGAGCATGCCGGGGTCGCGCGTGATCAGGCCCGACAGGGGACTGCCCGCGAGCGCAGCCAGGCGAGCATTCTCCGCCGGCAGGTCGTGCATGCGAAAGGCCCGCTCGATCGTGAGGGTGAGCAGTTCGGGCTCGAACGGCTTGGCGAAGAAATCGTAGGCGCCCATGCCCACCGCCTTGACCGCGTTCTCGCGATCGTGCTGCCCGGTCAGCACGATCACCTTGGTGTCGGGAGCGAGGGAGAGCATTTCCTGCAGCAACCTGAAGCCCTCGGTGACGTCGTCGGGTTCGGGCGGCAGCCCGAGGTCCATCGTGACCACTGCAGGCTCGTGCCGGCGCAGCTGCGTGATCGCACTGTCGAACGCATCGGCCACGACGGTCTCGAAGCCGTCGAATGCCCAGCGCATCTGTTTTTGCAGCGCAGGATCGTCCTCGACGATCAATAGCGTCCGCTGCTTGTCAGGCATTGATCTGCTCCACTGGGTCCTGTTGTGACGACTGCTCGCGCCGTGCGCGAGGCAACTCGATGGTGACGCGGGTTCCACGCCCCGGCTCGCTGTCGAAATGCAGGCTGCCGCCGATCTCGTTCAGGTATTGCCGCGTCTCGAACACGCCGATGCCCATGCCGCTGGCCTTGGTGGTCTGGAACGGGCGGGACAGACGTTCGCGCAGGAACTCCGGTTCCATCCCGCAACCATCGTCCTCGACGATGAGGCGCAACCGGCTCGCATCGCAGTCCTCCATCATCACGGTCACCTTACCATCGTCGTCGGTGGCATCGAGTGCATTTTGCACGACATGACCAATGATTCTTTCCAGGCGCTCGCGGTGGGCCAGGACCTCGGCCGCAGCGTCACGAACGCTGCAATGCTCCACCACCGGACGCTGCGCCTTCCTGGCGGCGCAGACGCGGTCGACGATGTCGTGCAGGTCAACCACCCGGGGAGGATCGATGGAGCGCTTCTCCTGCAGTTGCGCCATCAAGCCACGCATGCGCGACTCGACATGTGCAACCGTCTCGAGCATGTCCTGCTGGAACTCCGGATTGCCCTTGTGGCGCTCCGCATTCTTGAGCATCAGCGAAAGTTGTGCCACCAGGTTCTTCAGGTCGTGCACCACGAAGGCCGACATCCGGTTGAATGCATCGAACTTGCGGGCCTCGAGCAGGGCCTCGGCCGCAGCCATGCGCTCCAGGTAGCCGGCAGCCTGGCGCTGCGCGGTCTTGAGGAGATCCAGCACCTCCCAGTCGATGTCGAAGGGGGCACGTGGCGCGCTGAGCACGACGAAGCCGATCAAGGCGTCGCCGCCCTTGAGCGGAATCACCAGCCAGGCGTCCGGCAGCGCCGAAAGCCAGTCGGGCAGGACGAGCCCTTCATACTGCGCCGGCCGCGCGCGGAACTCCTCGAGATTGACGATCCATTCGCGCTCGTCCAGGAAGCGGCAGAAATCCGAGTCGGCCGGCTCGGTCGCAGGGGAAGGCGACCGGTTGAGCCTCGAGTGCATGACGTGCTTGCCGTAGCCGTCACGCAGCCATAGACCACCGCCCGGGCTCTCCACCAGGTCCGACAAGGCCTTGATGACCGACTGCCCGAGCTCCAGCCCCTTGTCCGCCGAGGCCAGCGCCTGGGTGAAACGCAGCCACTCGTTGCGATAGTCGTAGCGATAGGGAAAAAGGTGCTTGCTGATGAACACCCGCAGCCGTGCGCGCTGCGAGCCGGAGAACACCATAGCGCCGAGCAACAGCAGGCCGGCGAAGAGCAGGGTCAGCTGCAGGGCCCGGCCCCAGTCGCCACCGAAGTAACGCACGTAGTACGCCGCTGCGGCGATGACGAGGAGGTAAAGGCCGGACGCAGCCAGCGCGGTGGAGTGAAAGACCATCTCGCGCGACATCGACATGCGCAAGGTCCACGAGGGACTCCTCGAACCGGACAAGGCGATCATCGGGATCAGCAGGGCATGGGCGACGCCCCTGATCGCCCAGACATCCTCGTCGATCCGTCCGAACAGGGACGCGTCGGCAAAGAGATAGAGCTCGAAGATATAGCCGGCAGCCAGCGCCAGGCACAGCGGCTTGAGGCCCCAGCGGGATTCGCGCGGCAGTGCGCGGAAGAGCTGCTCGACCAGCATGAGACCGAACACCGCGTGCCCCAGCCAGGCAGCCAGGACCGGTCGCATGGGCAGGGTCTCGCTGCCGAAAACACTCTCGGTGACGAGCGCGAGCAGCTGCGCCGCCACGATTACGGCGGCCATGACCCCGGGCCAGCGAACCCGGCCGGTCGAGAGCGGGCGCAGCAGCAGGATCAGAAAGACGTACCAGGCTCCGGAGCGCGCGACATCGAACAGACCGGAGAGGCCGATCAGCCAGGATTGGGCCGAGTGCGCGTATAGCGCCGAACTCGTCGCCCACAGGCAGGATGCGACGATGGCCGCGAACAGAGCCGCTCCGGCCGACACGCCGCGCCAGGCATAGAACGCGTAGAAACCAAAGCCGAAATAAGCCAGGGCCGCGAGCGCATAGCCCCAGAACGCAACATCAGACAAGCTTCGACCCCGGCGTTGGCGAATCCAGACAAGCGCAGGGCGACTGCCTCAGCGCAGCACTCCTGGCGGAATAGCGCCAACTGCGGCGGTCAGTGCGCCCCTTCCCCCGTAAGCACGACGCGAACGGTTTCGAAGAGAATGAGGGTATCGAGCACCAGCGAGTGGTTCTTGACGTAATACAGGTCGTACTGGAGTTTTTCGATCGCATCGTCGACGGAAGATCCATATTGGTATCTTACCTGTGCCCATCCTGTCACGCCGGGCTTGACGCAATGTCGCACCGAGTAGAAGGATATTTCGTTCGCAAGCTGATCGACGAAATACGGGCGCTCCGGCCGAGGGCCGACGAGACTCATGTCGCCCACCAGCACGTTGAACAGCTGCGGCAACTCGTCGATCCTGAGCTTGCGAATGACACGACCCACACGCGTCGCACGATCGTCGTTCGTCGTCGCCCAGCGCGGCTTGCCATCCCTTTCCGCGTCCCGTCGCATGCTACGGAACTTGGTCACCCTGAAGATGCGCCCGCCGAGTCCCACCCTCTCCTGGCGGTAGAGGACCGGCGCGCCATCCTCCATGAGGATCATCAATGCGGTCAGCAGCATCACCGGGCTCAAGACGATCAGCGCCAGCACCGCGAGTATGCGATCCTCAATAGCCTTGAACAGCAGATGATTGCCGATCAGCGGGGTTTCCGAGAGCGTCAATAGAGGCAGCCCGGCCA
>JBFGUQ010000283.1:0-4117 GCA_041565515.1 Rhodocyclaceae bacterium
GCAGTGCTGGATCGGCAGGCGGCCCAGGTCGAGCTCCGCGCCTTCCCACACCACCTGCTGGCAGGGGGCGGAACGCACTTCCTTCGGCGCCATGTTCATCACCTGCTTGAGCACCGGCCACTTGTCCCAGGCGTCCTTCAGACCCTTGGGTGGCTCCGGCTCCTTGAGGAAGGCGAGCAGCTTGCCCACTTCGCGCAGCGCCTGCTGCCAGTCCCCCGACTCGCCCATGCCGTAGGCCACGCGCTGGGGCGTGCCGAAGAGGTTGGCGAGCACCGGGATGGTTTGCGCCACGCCCCGCGTCACCGGCTGCTCGAACAGCAGGGCCGGGCCGCCGGCGCGCAGCACGCGGTCGGCGATCTCGGTCATCTCGAGGTGGGTGTCCACCGGCACCGTGATGCGCTTGAGCTCGCCACGGCCTTCGAGCTGGCCGATGAAGTCGCGCAGGTCGTCGTATTTCATCGCGGCTCGACCCGGCGGTGGGCGTTGATCGCGTCGCGGGTTTCGCGCGCGACGCGGCGGGCGGCGACGGTGAAATCCTCGCCCTTGCCCGCATACAGGATGGCCCGCGAGGAGTTGATCATCAGCCCGGTGCCGCTGGCGTTGCGGCCGGCCCGCATCGTCGCGGCGATATCGCCGCCCTGCGCACCGATACCCGGCACCAGCAGCGGCATGTCGCCGGTGAGTGCGCGCACGCGGGCGATCTCGTCGGGGAAGGTGGCACCCACGACCAGGCCGCAGTTGCCGCTCGCGTTCCAGTCGTCGGCGACGAGGCGGGCGACGCGCTCGTACAGCCGTTCTCGCCGCTCGCCGGCCCCGGTCTCGAGGAACTGCAGGTCCGAGCCACCCGGGTTCGAGGTGCGGCACAGCAGGATCACGCCCTTGTCCGGGTAGGCCAGGTAGGGCTCGACCGAATCACGCCCCATGTAGGGATTGACCGTGATCGCATCGGCCTGGTAGCGCTCGAAGGCCTCCACCGCATACTGCTCGGCCGTGCTGCCGATGTCGCCGCGTTTGGCGTCGAGCACCACCGGGGTGCCGGGGTGGCGCGCATGGATGTGCTCGATCAGGGCCTCGAGCTGGTCTTCGGCGCGGCGCGCGGCGAAGTAGGCGATCTGCGGCTTGAAGCAGCATGCGAGGTCGGCGGTGGCATCGACGATCGACTTGCAGAACTCGAAGATCGCGTCGGCACGACCCTGCAGGTGGGGCGGGAATTTCGCCGGGTCGGGGTCGAGGCCGACGCACAACAGGCTGTTGCGCTGCTGCCAGGCGGCATCGAGGGCGGTCATGAAGTGCATCGTGATGGTCCTGATTGGAGCGGTACCCGGCTCAGAGCCGGCGCACGAGGTCGTCGAGGAAGATGCCGGCGAAGATCGCCGCACCCACCCAGTTGTTGTGGCGGAAGGCCTTGAAGCAGCGCGCGCGGTCGCGGTCGCGGATCAGCAGGTAGTGATAGAGCGCGATGCCTGCCGCGACCAGCAGCCCGAAGTAATAGAGCGTGCCCCGGCCGCTGCCGGCGCCGACGACGGCCAGCAGGCCGAGGGCCGCCGCGTAGCAAAGCATCACGGCGGCGACATCGAAACGGCCGAAGGTGATCGCCGAAGTCTTGATGCCGATCTTGAGATCATCCGGACGATCGACCATCGCATACTCGGTATCGTAGGCCACCGCCCAGAAGATGTTGGCGAGCAGCATCACCCAGGCCAGCAGCGGCACCTCGCCGAGCACCGCGGCGAAGCCCATCGGGATGCCGAAACCGAAGGCGATGCCGAGGTAGGCCTGCGGAATGGCGAGGAAGCGCTTGGTGAACGGATAGCTGGCGGCGAGGAACAGGGCCGGAAACGACAGCCATATCACCAGCGGGTCGAGCGGCAGGATCAGCAGGAAGGCCAGCATCGCCAGCCCGGCTGCCAGCAGCAGCGCCTCGCGGGTCGTCACCACGCCGGTCGCGAGCGGCCGCTCGCGGGTGCGCTCGACGTGGCCGTCGAAGTCGCGGTCGGCGTAGTCGTTGATGACGCAGCCGGCCGAGCGCATCAGCAGGGTGCCGACAGCGAAGATCAGCAGCACGTGAAGCGGCGGGAAACCGTCGGCGGCGATCCACAGCGCCCATAGCGTGGGCCACAACAGCAGCAGCGTGCCGATCGGCTTGTCGATCCGCATCAGGCGCGCGTAGTGCCGGAGTCTGGGGGGAAGCTTGTCGCTCAGGGGCATCGTGGACATCATTGGGGCAGATCGAGGATTGCGGGCAGGAAGACTTCGCTCACCATCAGCCCGCGACCACGCAGGCTGAACACCGAGCGGCGCGCCCATAGCGCGGGCGGCAGGGCCGATGCCTCGCCGAAGCGGGCGAGCGCCGAACGGGCCCGATGATAGCGCGCATCGCGGCCGTCGAGCCGGGCGCATGCGAGCGGCGAGCGGCCGATCGCCGGATCTGCGAACAAGGCCTGGCCGAGCGGACGGGCGCCGATGCCATGGAACAGGTACCACGCGCCGCGCACGCTCGCCCGCGGCAGTATCGAGCGCGCGAACACCACCGGGCGGCCGTCGGCGAGCAGCAGGACCTCGCGCACCCATGCGCGCTCGCCGGCGCGCAGGCCGAGCGCGGCGGCTTCGTCCCGGTGCACCGCATCCAGGCGCTGCAGGCACACGCGAACGACGAAGCTTGTGCAGCGCGCACGAATGCGTGCGGTGAGCGAGCCGGCGTCGGTGAGCCAGGGCCGCAGCCGGGCCGGCACGACTGCGCGCGGTGGCGGGTTGCGCCACAGCCTGCCGCGGGAATGCTTCGACGCCGGCCGCATCGCTCAGGCCCGCAGCAGCGCTTCGCGCCCGCCCAGCCAGCGGGCCATCAGCCGGTCCGCCGCCGCGGGCGCCTCGGCCAGCAGGCGCTCGGCGAGCTCGCGGGCGGGCTCGATCAAGTCGGCATCGGCCTCGAGATCGGCGTAGCGCAGCATCGGCAGGCCGCTCTGACGGGCGCCGACGAACTCACCCGGACCGCGGATGTGCAGGTCCTCGCGCGCGATCGCGAAGCCGTCCGCGTTCTCGTAGATCACCTTCAGGCGCGCACGGCCGGTTTCGGACAGCGGCTGGGCGTACATCAGGATGCAGGCCGACTCGGTCGTGCCGCGTCCGACCCGTCCGCGCAACTGGTGGAGCTGGGCGAGGCCGAAGCGCTCGGCGTGCTCGATGATCATCAGACTGGCCTTGGGCACGTCAACGCCGACCTCGATCACCGTCGTCGCCACCAGCACATCGAGTTCCCCGGCGGCGAAGGCGGTCATCGTCGCCGACTTCTCGTCCGCCTTGAGCCGGCCATGAACCAAGCCTATCCTGAGCTCGGGCAAGGCGGCGGAGAGTGTCTCGAAGGTCTCGAGCGCGGTCTTGAGTTGCAGCGCCTCAGACTCCTCGATCAGCGGGCACACCCAGTAGGCCTGGCGTCCGCCGACGCAGGCCTCGCGCACGCGCGCGGAGACCTCTTCCCGCCGCGCCTCGGACACCAGCTTGGTGAGGATCGGCGTGCGCCCGGGCGGCAGCTCGTCGAGCACCGACACGTCGAGGTCGGCATAGTGCGTCATGGCCAGGGTCCGCGGGATGGGGGTCGCCGACATCATCAACATGTGCGGGCGCAGGCCTTCGCGCCCGCCGCCGGCCGCCTTCTCGCGCAGCGCCAGGCGCTGGCGCACGCCAAAGCGGTGCTGTTCGTCGACCACAGCCAGGGCCAGCCGCGGCATGTCGACCGGATCCTCGAGCAGCGCATGGGTGCCCACCGCCAGCAGCACCTCGCCGCTGCGCAGACGCGCCAGTTCAGCCTCGCGCTCGCGCTTCCTGCGGCTGCCCGACAGCCATGCCACCTCCAGTCCGAGCGGCGTCAGCCACGCCGACAGCTTGCGGTAGTGCTGCTCGGCGAGGATCTCGGTGGGCGCCATCAGTGCCGCCTGCCAGCCGTTCTCGGCCGCCTGCAGCATCGCCAGGGCGGCGACGATGGTCTTTCCGCTGCCGACGTCCCCCTGCAGCAAGCGCTGCATCGGGTGGGCGGCGGCGAGGTCGGCGGCGATCTCCGCCGCCGCGCGGCGCTGCGCACCGGTGAGACTGAAGGGCAACTGCGCCTCCAGCGCCGCGGTCA
>JBFGUQ010000284.1:0-4112 GCA_041565515.1 Rhodocyclaceae bacterium
ACGTCGTCCCGCGCCTGCTTGTTGCGGTGCGCGACGGGTGGCACCCGGAGCCGGCCGTGGCCGAAGACAGCGATCTCGAGAAGACAGAACCACCCTCACCGCGAAGGCTGGAGCAGGCGCGCGAGGAAGGGCAGGTCCCGCAATCGCGGGAGCTGTCAACCTTCTTCGTCACCATGACTGGCGTGGCGACCCTGTGGCTGATGGGGAGCTGGATGGCGGACCGGATGTTCAGCCTCGTGCGCGGCGCCTTCGACTTCGACCGCAATCTCGCCTTCGACCACGTCCTCATGCTCGAAGCATTGCGCGGCCAGCTCGGCGCCGCGATGTTGACGCTGATGCCGCTGTTCCTCGCGCTGCTGGTGGCGGCGGTGGCCGGGCCGGTGGTGCTCGGTGGCCTGGTGCTCGCGCCCAAGGCGCTCGGCCCCAACTTCGGGCGCATGAACCCGCTGCAGGGGCTGGGCCGGATGTTCTCGGTGCATGGCCTCGCCGAAATGGTGAAGGCGATCCTGAAGTCGCTGCTGGTCGGGGGGGTGGGCGCGCTGGTGCTGTGGCAGAACAAGGATCATCTGTTCAACCTGATGGTCGAGCCGCTCGAGGTCGGCATGGCCGACTTCTCCGACACCGTGGCCTTCGCCGCGCTGCTGATCGTCTCCAGCCTCGGCCTGCTGGCGCTGATCGACGTTCCCTTCCAGCTCTGGCAGTACAACAAGAAACTGCGCATGAGCAAGGAAGAGGTCAAGCGCGAGGGCAAGGAGCAGGAGGGAGACCCGCAGATCAAGGCGCGCATTCGCGCCATGCAGCGCGAGATGGCGCGCCGGCGGATGATGACCGAGGTGCCCAAGGCCGACGTCGTGGTGACCAACCCGACGCACTTCTCGGTGGCGCTGAAGTATCAGGCCGACAAAATGGGCGCGCCGGTCGTCGTCGCCAAGGGGCGCGGCGAGACCGCGCTGAAGATCCGCGAGATCGCCAGGCAGCACGACGTCCCGCTGCTCGAGGCGCCGCCGCTGGCGCGCGCGCTGTACAAGCACTGCGAGATCGAGCAGGGCATCCCCGCCGCGCTGTACACCGCCGTGGCCGAGGTGATGGCCTATGTGTATCAGCTCGACGCCTGGACCAAGAACGGGGGCCTGCCGCCGCAGGCGCCCACCCGGCTGCCGGTGCCCGCAGGCATGGACCCCGGCACCTCCGCGGAATGAAAGCCTGAACCATGGCCATCAACGACACCATCAATCTGCGCGAGATCCTGTCGCCGACGAATCTGCGCCAGCTCGCGGCACCCATCCTCATCATCATGATTCTGTCGATGATGGTGCTGCCGCTGCCGGTGTTCCTGCTCGACGTCTTCTTCACCTTCAACATCGCGCTGTCGGTGATGGTGATGCTGGTGGCGATGTACTCGAAGAGGCCGCTGGACTTCTCGGTGTTTCCGACCGTCCTGCTGGTGACGACGCTGCTGAGGCTGGCGCTCAACGTCGCCTCGACGCGGATCGTGCTGCTCGAGGGCCATGGCGGCCCCGACGCCGCGGGCAAGGTCATCGAGGCCTTCGGCAGCTTCCTCGTCGGCGGCAACACCGCGGTCGGTCTGGTGGTGTTCGTGATCCTCACCGTGATCAACTTCGTCGTCATCACCAAGGGCGCCGGCCGCATCGCCGAAGTGAGCGCGCGCTTCACCCTCGACGCCATGCCCGGCAAGCAGATGGCGATCGACGCCGACCTCAATGCCGGGCTCATAGACGAGAAGGAGGCCAAGCGCCGGCGCCGGGACGTCGGCCAGGAGTCGGACTTCTACGGCGCCATGGACGGTGCGTCCAAGTTCGTCCGTGGGGATGCCGTGGCGGGCATCATCATCCTCGTCATCAACATCCTCGGCGGCCTCTTCGTCGGCGTGATGCAGCACGACATGGCGTTCGCCGAGGCCGGGCGCACCTACACGCTGCTGACGATCGGCGACGGCCTGGTGGCGCAGATCCCGGCCCTGATCATCTCGGTCGCCGCCGGCCTGGTGGTGTCGCGCGTCGGCGACGAGGGCGACATCGGCAGCGCGGTGATCGCCCAGGTATTCTCCAATCCGCAGGTGATGCTGCTCACCGGCGCGATCCTGGCCGTGCTCGGCCTGATCCCGGGCATGCCCAACCTGGTGTTCCTGCTGCTCGCGGCCTTGCTCGGCGGCATGGCGTGGCTGGCGCGGCGCAAGCTGATCGAGGCGGCCGCCGCCGAGGCCAGGCCGGCGGCCGAGGCGCAGGCCGCCCGACCCCAGGCCGAGTCGCAGGAGGCGAGCTGGAACGACGTCTCGCAGGTGGACGTGCTCGGGCTGGAGGTCGGCTACCGCCTGATCCCGATGGTCGACAAGGGCCAGGACGGCGAGCTGCTCAAGCGCATCCGCGGCCTGCGCAAGAAGTTCGCGCAGGAGGTCGGCTTCCTGTCCTCGCCGGTGCACATCCGCGACAACCTCGAGCTCAAGCCCAACGCCTACCGCATCGCCCTCAAGGGCGTGGAGATCGGTACCGGGGAGGCCTTTCCGGGGCAGTTCCTCGCCATCAACCCGGGCCGCGTCTCCGGGCCGCTGGCCGGGCGCGAGACCACCGACCCCGCCTTCGGCCTGCCGGCGGTGTGGATCGACGCCGGCAGCCGCGAGCAGGCTCATGCGCTCGGCTACACGGTGGTCGATGCGAGCACGGTGGTGGCGACGCATCTCAACCACGTCATCCTCAACCACGCCGCCGAGCTGCTCGGCCGCCAGGAAACCCAGGCCCTGCTCGATCACGTCGGCAGGGATTCGCCCAAGCTCATCGAGGACCTCGTGCCCAAGCTGCTACCGGTGGCCACGGTCCAGCGCGTGCTGCAGAACCTGCTGGAGGAGGGCGTCAACATCCGCGACATGCGCAGCATCATCGAGGTGCTGGCCGAACATGCGAGCCGCATCCAGGATCCGGTGCAGCTCACCGTCAAGGTGCGCGAGGCGCTCGGCCGCGCCATCATCCAGAGCCTGTTCCCCGGCAATGCCGAGGTCCAGGTGATGGCGCTCGAGCCCGGTCTGGAGCGCATCCTGATGCAGGCCATGACCTCGGGCGGCGAGGGCGGCGTCATCGAGCCGGGCCTGGCCGACACGCTGCTGCGCCAGACCGCGCAGATCGCCCAGCGCCAGGAGGACATCGGCCTGCCGCCGGTGCTGCTGGTGCCGTCGCAGCTGCGCATGCTGCTGTCGCGCTTCCTGCGCCGCGCCGTGCCCGCGCTGAAGGTGATCTCGAACAGCGAGGTGCCCGAATCGCGCACCATCCGCGTCACCTCGATGATCGGTGCGCAAGGCTGAGGTCGCGCGCCCTGGCGCGCACCGATGTTCGGAATAGGCGGGAGAAAGATGGTTTATTCGGCCTAAAGGTATGCACGGCCGATGGCGATAATGCTCTCCAAGCTGCGGCCATTGTCTGGCCGTCCGGAGAACCGTCATGAACGTCAAACGCTACTTTGCCCCCTCCGCCCGCGACGCCCTGCGCGCGCTCAAGGAGGAGCTCGGGCCCGATGCCATCGTGCTGTCGAACCGCGCGGTCGATGGTGGCGTCGAGATCCTGGCGCTGCCGGGCGAGGCGGTTGGCGCCCTGCAGGCGGCCAACCGCGCCGCAGCGGCCTCGGCGCGCGGCGTGACGCCTCCCGCGGCCACGCCGGCGGCCCCGCCGGCGCGTCCGGCAACGACCACGTCCGCCGACACCGACTTCCACGTCAGCCTGTCCGGCCTGGCGGCGAGCGCCGCGCGCATGGCGTCGGCGCCGAAGCCGGCCGCGCCACGCCAGCCCGCGCCTGCGATCCGTGCCTTCGATCCGCCGCGCATCGAGACCGCCGACTACGCCATGCGCGCGCACGACATGCGCGCTGCCGTGGCTTCGGCCTCGGCCCGCGCGGCCGGTGCGGTGGCCGCGTCCGCAGCTGACGAGTTCGGCAATGCGCGCGTGCGCGAGCTGCAGGAGACCAACGCTCGGCTGATGGACGAACTCACCGGGATTCGGAGCATGATCGAACGCCAGCTCGCCGGCTTTGCCTGGGGCGAGACCCGGCGCCACGCCCCGGCCCGTGCCGCCGCAATGGGCGAATTGCTCGAGGCCGGCTTCTCGTCC
>JBFGUQ010000285.1:0-4111 GCA_041565515.1 Rhodocyclaceae bacterium
AACGGCGGAAAGACGCTCGCGCTGATCGACATCTTGTTCCGCAGCGCCGGACCGGTGCCGAAGTCGCGCGATGAGGGCCGCGTCCTCTCGTGCGACGTCTCGCGCGCGCGGCTCGCCGAGCTCGAGCGCCGCGCGAGCGAGACTGGCCTCGCGAGCCGTCTCCACCTCGCGCACATCTACCCCGCCGGCCCGCTGCCGGATCGTGTCGAGGCGGCCGACATCGTGCTCGTCGACGCGCCGTGCAGCGGCCTCGGCACGCTGCGGCGCAACCCGGACCTGAAGTGGCGCCAGAGCCCCGAAGGAGTCGAGGAGATGGTGCTCAAGCAGGCGGCGATCCTGGCGGCGGCTGCGCGGCTGGTGCGTCCGGGCGGTCGCCTCGTGTATGCGACCTGCAGCCTGCTGGCCGAGGAAAACGACGCCGTGGTCGACGCCTTCCTTGCGCAGCATCCGCAGTTTCGTTCGCTGTCGGCCGAGGCGGTGCTGGAGAAGCAGGGTGTCGCCCTGGCAACGGGTGAGCGCCTGCGACTGCTGCCGCACCTGCACGACACCGATGGTTTCTTCGCCGCGGTGATGGAACGCGTGGCCGATGCTTGAGCGTTTCCGCATCGCCCATGCGCGCGGCTTGATGCTCGTTCTCGCTTGCGGCCCGGTCGCCGGCTGGTCCCCGCCTGCCGCCGCCTCGCAGCGATTTGCCGCCCAGGGCGAGATCGAACTTGCCTTCTCGCCGCGCGACGACGCCGAAGGCGTGCTGGTCGACCTGGTGAGTGGCGCGCGGCGCAGCCTGCAGGTGCAGGCCTACGTGTTTACCAGCCGGCGCATCGCCGACGCCCTGGTGGCTGCTCACCGGCGCGGGGTCAGGGTCGAGGTGCTGGCCGACGCGCAGATGAATCGCCGCGGCAAGGGCAATGCGCTGCCGCGGCTGCTCGCGGCCGGTGTGCCGGTGGCACTGGAGACGCGCTACAACGCAGCCCACAACAAGGTGCTGATCGTCGATGCGGACGGCCCCGGGTGTGCCGTGCTGACGGGCTCGTACAACTTCACCTGGTCGGCGCAGAACCGCAATGCCGAGAACCTGCTCGTGCTGCGCAACCACTGCGCCCTGGCGCGCGCCTTCCGCGACAACTGGCGACGTCACCGCGCCGACGCCACCGCGATCACCAGCCTGCCCTGGAAGCCCTGAGCGCCGATGCGGGATACAAGCGGCGCGAGGGTGCCGCCGCATCGTCTCTGCGGGCGGGTTGCCGTGCCCATATTGAACGAATGCGTGGCATCCGGGTCAAAATACGTTTACCAAACACGGACAGCCGAAAACGCTGTGGTCAAAGGGACATCGACCCCCGCGGGACGGTTTCCCCGGCCTCGGTCCGCGCCTTCGCGTAAGATCATCAGGCTTGTCATCTGCAAGGATATTTCACTGAATGTATAACGGCTTGATCGATCTTCCCTGGTGGGGCTACATCGTGGTTGCGCTCGTGCTCACCCACGTCACCATTGCCTCCGTCACCATCTTTCTCCATCGGCATCAGGCGCACCGCGCGCTCGACCTGCATCCGGTCCCGAGCCATTTCTTCCGGTTCTGGTTGTGGCTGACGACCGGCATGGTGACCAAGGAGTGGGCTGCGATTCACCGCAAGCACCACGCCAAGTGCGAGACCGAGGAAGACCCGCACAGCCCGCAGACGCGCGGCATCCGCAAGGTCCTGTTCGAAGGGGCCGAGCTGTATCGCGCCGAGGCGAGCAACCAGGAGACGCTGCAGCGCTACGGTCACGGCACGCCGGACGACTGGCTCGAGCGCAACGTCTACCGCCGCTCGGTGTTGGGCGTGTCGATCATGATGGTCATCGACCTGGTCGCCTTCGGCCCCATCGGGCTGACGATCTGGGCGGTGCAGATGGCGTGGATTCCGGTGTGGGCCGCCGGCGTCGTGAACGGCATCGGCCACTTCTGGGGCTACCGCAACTACGACTGCAGCGACGCGTCGCGCAACATCTCGCCCTGGGGCATCCTGATCGGCGGTGAGGAACTGCACAACAACCATCACAGCTTCGCCACCTCGGCGAAGCTGTCGGCCAAGTGGTACGAGTTCGACATCGGCTGGATGTACATCCGCATGCTCGAGATCGTCGGCCTGGCGAAGGCAAAGAAGGTGATTCCTGCGCCGAAGTTCGGCGACGCCAAGCCGGTCGTCGACTTCGACACCCTGCAGGCGATCGTCACCCATCGCTACGACGTGATGACGCGCTACATGGCCTCGCTCAAGCGCGTGTGCGCGGACGAGATCGAGCGCCTCAAGTCGACTCACGAGGGCCGCTTCGACGCCCGTGCGCTCAGGCGCTGGGTGCTCTCCGGCGAGGATCGGCATCTCGACGACGGCCAGCGGCAGCAGCTCGAAGTGGTGGTGAAGGACAGTGAGGCCCTGACCACGGTGATGGCGATGCGCGAAGAGCTGGCCGCGATCTGGGCGCGATCGAACGCGACTCGAGAGCAGCTGCTGTGCCAGCTGCACGACTGGATTGCTCGCGCGGAGCAGAGCGGTATCCGCCAGTTGCAGGATTTCTCGCTGCGGCTGCGGCGCTACGCCGTCTAGCCGCAGCGGTGTCGAGGAACAAGAAAGGGAGCCGCGGCTCCCTTTTTTCCGGGGCCTGCGCTGCCTCAGGGCTCGCGCACCGCGTCTGCCCAGCAGTTGGGCGTTTCGTAGAGGCGCACGCGCTCAAGGCGCAGGTGATTGCCGTAGGTGTCGCGGTAGGCCGGGTCGAGGATGCGGAAGGCTTCGGCGGCGAGGTTCTCCGCCGTCGGCACGACGTCGAGCACCACCGTCTTGTGGCCCGGCATCGACTGCAGGAACTCGAGCACCCGGGCGTCGCCTCGAAACACCAGGAAGGCGTGATCCCAGCAGCTCACGACGCGCTCGCTGGCGATGTGCTTGACGTCGGCGAAGTCCATCACCATGCCGTTGACCGGCGTGCCCTCGGCCTTGATGATTTCGCCGGACAGCGTTACCTCGATGGCGTAACGATGGCCGTGCAGGTGGCGGCACTGGCTGGCATGATCGGGAATCCGGTGCCCGGCATCGAATTCGAGACGGCGGGTGATACGCATGTCTTACCTCTTTTCGGGGCCGCGGATTATACCACCGCGAACGCCGTCCCCGCCGCCCTTCCACTTCGCAAGTGATTGAGAAAAATATGGTTTCCTCCTCCAGACCGTTGACGATCCGCAATCATGACCGCGACCTCGCCGGTCTGACCTATGTCTACGCGGTGCTGTCGCGCCGCGCGGGCGGCGTGTCGGTGGGGGTCAACCTCAATCCCAACAATGCCTGCAACTGGCACTGCGCGTATTGCCAGGTGCCGGGCCTGGTGCGCGGCAAGGCCCCCGACATCGATCTCGACCTGCTCGAGCGCGAACTGCGCGGTTTTCTGGCCGACCTGGTGCATGGCGACTGGATGCAGCGTTTCGTGCCGGCCGAGGGCCGGGTGATCTCCGACATCGCCTTCTCGGGCAACGGCGAGCCGACGAGTGCGGCCGTGTTTCCCGAGGCGGTCGAACTCGTGCTTCGCCTGCGCGGCGAGTTTGGCCTCGACGGCACCGGCCGGGACAGCGTTGCCGTACCGGTGCGCCTGATCACCAATGGCAGCCTGATGGCGCAGGCGCGCGTGCAGCAGGGCGTGCGTCGGCTGGGCGAGGGCGGGGGCGAGGTCTGGTTCAAGGTCGATGCGGGCGAGCCGGCGGCGATCGAGCGCATCAACGGCGTGAAACTCGCGCCCGAGGCGATCGCGCGCAATCTCGCATGCTGCGCGTCCCTGTGCCCGACCTGGGTGCAGACCTGCATGTTCCGCTGGGACGGCGAAGTGCCCTCTGCGGCCGAGGTCGACGCCTATGTCGACGTCCTGGTGCAGGCAGGCGCGGAGCGCCTGCAGGGCGTGATGCTCTACGGTATCGCGCGCCCGTCGATGCAGCCCGAGGCACCGCGGCTGGCGCCGCTGAGCATCGACGAACTCGAAGCGATCGCGGAGCGCATAAGAGAAAAGGGGCTGACGGTTCGCGTCAGCCCCTGATCCTGGAGATGCTGCCTCGGTTCAGCGCTCCTTGCGCTTCGCACGGGCTTCC
>JBFGUQ010000286.1:0-4078 GCA_041565515.1 Rhodocyclaceae bacterium
GACGGCACGCCGAGCAGGAAACCCTCGGTCGCAGCGGCGACAGTGCCGGAATAGACGGTGTCGTCACCCATGTTTGCGCCGTGATTCACGCCCGACACCACCATGTCGGGCAGATGCTCGAGCATGCCGGTGACGGCGAGGTGGACACAATCGGTCGGCGTGCCATTGACATGGTAGAAGCCATTGGCCGTGCGCCGCAGCGAAAGGGGCCGGTCCAGCGTGAGCGAATTGCTGGCACCGCTGCGGTCGCGCTCGGGAGCGACCACGGTCACCTCGCCGATCGTGCCGAGCGCCTCGGCGAGCGCGGCGATCCCGGGGGCGAAGTAGCCATCGTCGTTGCTGACCAGAATGCGCATCTTGGATCCGTACAGAATGCCCGCCTCGAAAGCGCCGGGACCGGCCGCCGAGGGGCTGTTGGCGCAAAATCTTAGCACAGCCGCCGATCCGGATCGGACCGGGTCGGCAAACAAAAAAACCGGCCATGGCCGGTTTTCTGATTGGTCGGGGCGGTGGGATTCGAACTCACGACCCCTTGCACCCCATGCAAGTGCGCTACCAGGCTGCGCTACGCCCCGACACAGGCGCGCATTATAGCAGGGCGATGTCGAATTGCCAGCATTTCGATGGCTGGCGGAGCGCATCGATCAACGACGCAATTCGGCGAGCAGATCAGCGATTTCGCCGCGCAATTCGGCAACGATCGTCTTGTAACGCTCGGCCTCGACGGCGTCCTCGTTCTGCTGGATGGCACTCTCGCCGAGACGATTGCGCGCGCCCGAGATGGTGAAGCCTTCCTGATAAAGCAACTCCCGGATCCGGCGGATCAGCAGCACCTCGTGGTGCTGATAGTAGCGCCGGTTGCCCCGCCGCTTGACCGGCTTGAGCTGGGTGAATTCCTGCTCCCAGTAACGCAGCACGTGCGGCTTCACACCGCACAGCTCGCTCACTTCACCGATGGTGAAGTAACGCTTCGCCGGAATCGGCGGCAGGGATTCGGTGTCGATGTCAGGGTTGCTTGCTTGCATCGCTGAGTTGCTCCACCGCGGCCTTCAGTTTCTGGCTGGCGTGAAAGGTGACCACACGCCGTGCGGTGATCGGGATTTCCTCGCCCGTCTTCGGATTGCGTCCCGGACGCTGGGGCTTGTCGCGCAACTGGAAGTTGCCGAACCCGGAGAGCTTCACCGTGTCGCCGCGCTCGAGTGCAGTCCGGATCTCTTCGAAGAAGCCTTCGACCATGTCCTTGGCTTCACGCTTGTTGAGCCCGACCTGCTCGAACAACAGATCGGCCAGTTCCGCTTTGGTCAGTGTCACGTCACTCTCCCGATCCGCGCAGACGCGCGCCGAGGGCATCCTCGGCGTGCCGCAGCAGCGATGCGATCGCGGCCTCGACCTCGGCATCTTCGAGAGTCCGATGAGTATCTTGCATCAATACCCTGAAAGCAAGGCTCTTCTTGTCCGGATCAATGCCCTTGCCATGATAGACATCGAACAGCGAGATGCCGCGTACGACAGCAGGTGCTGCGCCACGCAACTGATCCAGGACGCGTGCCGCGGGAACGTCATGGGCGACCACGAGCGCCAGATCGCGGGTTACCGCCGGCATGCGGGAAATCTCGGCGTATGCCGGCAGGCCGGCCCCCAGCGCGGCATCGAGTTCGACCTCGAAGACGACCGGCGCGCTGCCCAGATCGTAACGCTGCACCCAGATCGGGTGGAGTTCGCCGACGATGCCGACCTGCCGGCCATCGAGCTTCACCGCCGCGGCGCGCCCGGGGTGCAAGGCCGGATGGGACAGGGGCTCGAAGCCGAGCGCGCGCGGCGCGAACAAGGCCTCGAGGTCGCCCTTGACGTCGTAGAAGTCCACCGTTCGAGCACGCTCACCCCACTGCTCGGGGCGGGCGGGGCCGGCGGCCAGGGCAGCCACGCGCATCGGCTGATGAAAACCCGAGACCGGGTCGCCATCCGCCTTGCGTTCGAAGCAGCCGCCCACCTCGAACACCCGTACGCGGTCGACCTGCCGGTTGCGGTTCGTCGCAAGGTTTGCCGCCAGGCCGGGAATCAGGCTCGATCGCATGACGCTGAGCTGGCTGGCGATCGGATTCGCGAGCCGGATCGGATCTTCGTTGGCGCAGAAGTCACGCTCCCATGCCTCTTCGACGAATGCGAAGTTGACCACTTCCTGATAGCCGAGGGCGGCGACCCGGTGGCGCACGCCCCATACGGTGCGGCGATCCTCGCTGTTCTCGAGCATCATCAGCGTCCCCTGCGGTGCCACCGCCGGGATATTGTCGTACCCGTGCAGCCGGGCGAGCTCTTCGATCAGATCCTCCTCGATCTCGATATCGAAACGGAACGACGGCGGCGTTACGAGGAAGTCATCGCCCTCCTTTGCGACACCGAGGTGTACCCGCTCCAGCAGCGCCCGCATGCCATCATCGTCGATCGCGATCCCGAGCAGGCGGCGTGCGCGCGCCGGACGCAGGCGCACGGCCTCGCGTGCGGGCAGATGGGCAAGCGACTCGGCCCGCTCGATCGGCCCGGCCTGTCCACCGCAGATGTCCAGGACGAGCTGCGTGGCGCGCTCGAGCGCCGTCACCGCGAGCTCGAAATCCACCCCTCGCTCGAAACGGTGCGATGCATCGGAGCCGAAGCCGTGGCTGCGCGCCCGCCCGGCGATCGCCTCAGGGGAGAAGAAGGCACTCTCGAGAAAGACCTCGGTTGTCTCCAGGGTGATGCCCGAGTCCTCGCCGCCCATCACCCCGGCCAAGGCAAGCGCGCGCGCCTCGTCGGCGATCAGCAGCGTGTCGGCTGCCGGGGTCACGGTCTGCTCGTTGAGCAACAGCACCTGCTCGCCGGCACGCGGAAAACGCACATGAATCGCGCCGCTGAGCCGCGTGTTGTCGAAGGCGTGAAGCGGTTGGCCGAGCTCGAGCATGACGTAGTTGGTGATATCGACCAGGGCGCTGATGGCGCGGATGCCGCTGCGCTGCAAGCGCTGCTTCAACCAGTCGGGCGTCGGCGCCTTGGCGTCGACGCCGCTCAGGATGCGGCCGCAGTAGCGCGGGCACGCCTCCGGCGCGTCGAGCACGATGGAACGGCGGGCGTCGATCGTCGGCGCCACGGGCACGACCGGCGGCACGACGAGGGGCGCTCCGGTGATCGCGGCCACCTCGCGCGCAACACCGGTGAGGCTCAGGCAGTCGGCCCGGTTGGGCGTGAGCTTGATCGTGAACAGGGTGTCATCGAGCCCCAGGTATTCGCGGATGTCGGTGCCGACCGGCGCATCGGCGGGCAGCGCCAGCAGGCCTGCATGGTCTTCGGAGAGGCCGAGCTCGCGTGCCGAGCACAGCATGCCGAAGGATTCGATGCCGCGCAGCTTCGCTGCCTTGATCGCGAAGTCGCCCGGCAGCACCGCACCCACCTTGGCGCATGGCACCTTCATGCCGGCGGCGGCGTTGGGTGCACCGCACACGATCTGGAGGAGTTCGCCGCCACCCGCATCGACCTTGCAAAGGCGCAGCTTGTCGGCATTCGGGTGCGGGGCCGCTTCGACAATCCTTGCGACGACGATACCGGCAAAGGCCGGCGCCGCAGGATCGGCCTCCTCCACCTCGAGACCGGCCATCGTCATCAGATGGCCGAGTCCGGCGCTATCGAGTTGCGGATCGACGAAGGTCCGCAGCCACTGTTCGGAAAATTGCATGATTCGGATACCTGAATGGGCTTGGCCTCATGGGCGTGCCGTGTGGGTCCTGCAGGATTCGCCCTATCTGAACTGGGACAGGAAGCGCAGATCGCCCTCGAAGAACAGGCGCAGATCGTTCACTCCGTAGCGCAGCATCGTCAGCCGGTCCGGCCCCATGCCGAAGGCGAAGCCGGTATAGCGCTCGGGGTCGATACCGCCGAAACGCAGCACGTTCGGATGCACCATGCCGCAGCCGGCGATCTCCAGCCAGCGGCCTTCGAGCGCGCCGCTCATGAAGGCGACATCGATTTCGGCCGAGGGCTCGGTAAACGGAAAGAAGGAGGGACGGAAGCGCACCTGCAGCTCTTCGGTCTCGAAGAATTTGCGCAGGAA
>JBFGUQ010000287.1:0-4065 GCA_041565515.1 Rhodocyclaceae bacterium
CCCCTTTGCCTTCGCGTTGTCCGCCGCGGACCCTTGCGCGTCGGCACGCGACAGCAGCCTTCCGGGCAGGATGTCGCCCTTCTTCCAGCCGGCCTGAGGGTCGTAGGCGACGGCGTTTTCCTCCCTGATGAGGGCATAGGGCTTCGCGCCATCGCCGATATCTTCCATCCCGATCGCCTTCACGCCCACCCTGGCGGCGTCGAACATGTATTTCGGCGTCATCGTCTTGCGGTCGACGTTCCAGCTGAAGGGTCCCTTGCCGTCGTCGAAAAGGCGGTACTCGAGCACGTAACCGTCGTCCGCCATCCCCACCGGGTTGCTGCGGTGGCCGCGCCACTGCATCAGGTCGACGAACTCGCCCGCCGCCTTGAGTCTCGCGATGTCCTCCTGCGAGCGCGTCCTGTCCCAGCGCGCCGTGTCCTTGGTGCGGGTGTCCGGCAGGTACTTGCGCACATCGCTCTGCTTCAATACGCCGCCGAGCAGGGCATGCGCCCGCACCTCGTCCTTCGAAGGCTCGCCGGGCATGTCGCGCATGCCGCTGTGGCAGCTCAGCCAGCAGCCCTGATTCGCGAACAAGGGGATCTTGCCGTCGTCGATCATGATCGCCAGGCGGTCTTCGTAGAGCGGCGGCTGGGCGCCGCTGCGCACCGCTTCATGCGAGCGCGCCCCGCCGACGAAGGCCCATTTCTCGCCGTCGTACATGATGTAGTCGTGCATCTGCCCGGCACGATCCATCTGCGTCTGCCACTGGAAGCGCAGATAGAGGTTGTCGCCGTCATGGGCGGCCTGGACCGAGAGATCGATCGCGCCATGCTTGCCGGCGATGGGCGCGGGCTCGAGCCTGCCACCCCTGACGATGCTGTCGCCCATTCTCGCCTCGCCGCCCTCATGGCATGCGACACAGGCCCCGCCCGCCTCGACCACGCTGCTGCCGACGTGCTCAGGGCCGCGCAACCAGTCATGGCCGCCCTGACCCGGGTAGAACAGCTTTACCGTGTGCGCGGGCACCTGTGTCCAGTCCGGCGGCCCGGCGGACAGTACCGGCGTCGAGGCCAGCGCGGCTATCGCGGCCATCGTCCCCCCTGTCGCCCAGGCCGGTGGCAGCTTCAGTTCGAATGCAGACATGATCTTTCTCCTTTGACTGACCGCATGCGCGCCCTGAAGCTGCCGGGCTTGCCGCGGCCGAAGGCTGCCGAAACGGCGATGGGCGCTCAGGCCTCCGCGTGCGGCAGCTGGATCGCCTTGTAC
The DNA here is from genome assembly GCA_041565515.1 of Rhodocyclaceae bacterium. Taxonomy (GTDB): domain Bacteria; phylum Pseudomonadota; class Gammaproteobacteria; order Burkholderiales; family Rhodocyclaceae; genus Thauera. The sequence goes on from JBFGUQ010000287.1 coordinate 1,249, forward strand.
TGCAGGAACTCCTCCAGCCCGTAGGCACCGTTCTCGCGCCCGAGGCCCGACTGCCGGAAGCCGCCGAAGGGCGCACTCGGGTTCCAGGGTGCGCCGTTGATGTCGACCTGGTCGCTGCGGATCCGCCTCGCCGCGGCCAGCGCCCGCCTCTCGCTGCCGGCCCAGACCGCGCCGCCGAGGCCGTAGATCGAGTCGTTGGCGATGCGGATCGCGTCCTCGTCGCCGTCGTGCGGTATGACGACGAGGACCGGGCCGAAGATCTCCTCCTGCGCCACGCTCGCCTTCGGATCCTCGCACACGAGTACCGTGGGCGACACGAAGAAACCGTCGCCAACGCCGGCCGGCGCCTCCGGTCCTCCGCACACCAGGCGCGCGCCTTCGGCAATGCCGCGGCGAATGTAGCCGACGACCCGATCGCGCTGCGCCGCCGATACCAGCGGACCGAGCCGGCTGTCGGGCGCGCGCGCCGGCCCGAGCTTCAGGGCGCTCATCGCCCCGGCGGCAAGGCCGGCGGCCAGGTCGAGCCGGGCGCGCGGCACCACCAGCCGCGTGTGTGCAGAGCAGGTCTGGCCCGAATTGAGCAGGCAGTTCGACACCGTTCCCTTCACCGCCCGCGCCAGGTCGGCGTCGTCGAGCACCACCGCTGCCGACTTGCCGCCGAGCTCGAGCGCGACCTTCTTCACCGTCGCCGCGGCGAGCTCGGCCACGCGTCGGCCGGCACGGGTGGAACCGGTGAACGAGACCATGTCGACCCGCGGGTCGCTCGCCAGCACCTCGCCGACGACCGGGCCATAGCCGGTGACGAGGTTGAACACGCCCGGCGGAAGGCCCGCCTCGTCGATGATCTCGGCCAGCACGAAGGCATTGATCGGCGCCACCTCGGAAGGCTTCAGCACCACGGTGCAGCCAGCCAGCAGCGCCGGCGCGAGCTTGAGCGTGATCTGGTTGAGCGGGAAATTCCACGGCGTGATCGCGCCGACCACCCCGATCGGCTCGCGCACCACCAGCGAATGGCCGACGCGCGACTCCCATTCGAACTCGTCCGCCAGGCGCGCGTAATGGCGCCAGTGCCATAGCGGCCCGCCCACCTGCACGCGGGCGGCGAGCTTGAGCGGCATGCCGACCTCGCTGGCGATGGCGAGCGCGAGCTCGTCGCCGCGCGCCTCGATGCCGGCGGCGATGCGTTCGATATAGGCGGCGCGTTCGGCGACCGGTATCCGCGACCACGGCTCGCGGGCCGCGGCCGCCGCCGCGATCGCCGCCTCGGCGTCGGCCGGCGCGCCTTCGGGAATGCGGGCATAGACCGCCGCGGTGCTCGGATCGATGACCTCGATGCTGCCGCGACCGATGGGGGCGAGCCAGCGCCCGCCGATGAAGAGGGTGTCACGCAGGATGGTCATGGGCGACTCGCCGGTATGTTGTTCGCAGGGAGAATCATTGGGCCGCCAGTGCCTCCGCGACCGCGGCGCAGGTGATCTTGCCATCGTGGACGTTTAGCCCCTCGGCCAGATGCGGATCGTCCGCCACCGCCTGGCGCCAGCCCTTGTCGGCCAGCGCGAGAGCGAAGGGCAGCGTGGCGTTGTTGAGGGCGAAGGTCGAGGTGCGCGCCACCGCGCCCGGCATGTTGGCGACACAGTAGTGGATGACGCCGGCGACGACAAAGGTCGGCTCGGCATGCGTCGTCGGATGGCTGCTCTCGAAGCAGCCGCCCTGGTCGATGGCGACATCGACCAGCACCGAGCCTGCGCGCATGCCCTCGAGCCAGCGGCGCGGCAGCAGCACCGGTGCGCGCGCACCCGGAACGAGCGCAGCGCCGATGACGAGATCCGCGTCGAGCACCAGCGCCTCGAGGGCGCCGGCGGCAACGATCCGGGTGCGGATGCGCCCGCCGAAGACTTCGTCGAGCTGGCGCAGGCGCTCGACCGAGCGGTTCACCACCGTCACCTCGGCACCGAGCCCGACCGCCATGGCCGCGGCGTTGCGACCGACCACGCCCGCGCCCAGGACCAGCACCTTCGCCGGGGCGACGCCCGGCACGCCCGCGAGCAGCAGGCCGGCACCGCCCTGGGGGTTCTCCAGGCAATGCGCGCCGGCCTGGATCGCCATGCGGCCTGCGACCTCGCTCATCGGCGCCAGCAAGGGCAGGCTGCCCCCCGGGCCGGTGACGGTTTCGTACGCGATCGCGGTGGTACCCGATTCACGCAACAGCCGGGCCTGCTCGGGATCGGCGGCCAGATGCAGGTAGGTGAACAGGACCTGGTCGGGGCGCAGCAGCCGGCACTCCTGCGGCTGCGGCTCCTTGACCTTGATGATCAGCCCGGCGCGGGCGAAGACCTCCTCCGCCGTATCCACCAGTTCCGCCCCTGCCGCCCGGTACTGCGCGTCGGACAGGCCGATCGCCGTGCCCGCCGCGCGCTGCACGACGACCTCGTGGCCGCGGGCGACCAGCTCGCGCACGCTGTCCGGCGTCGCGCCGACGCGGTATTCGTGGGTCTTTATTTCCTTCGGGATGCCGACGAGCATGATGCGAGCCCCTTTGTGAAGCAGCCTTTCCAGGTGCATGAACAGCCGAAGCGTCCGGTCCTGCGGACTCGGTCCGGACAAGCTCCCTCACAACGATGAGGACCGGGACCCGCAGAAGTTCCGCCACGCGCGGACCGCGAACCGGATGCAGCGCCAGGACCGGTGCAGCCCCTCCTGGCTGCCCGCCACGATCCGTTTGCGCTGTCGCAAGGGCCGCTCCTGAACTAGAAAGACAGCATGGACCGAGCTTGCACGACATCGACCTCGCAACACGAAAGGGCGGCCGCATGCGGG
>JBFGUQ010000288.1:0-4058 GCA_041565515.1 Rhodocyclaceae bacterium
ACCAGGCGGACCAGCATGCGGTACTTCAGCGCGCCGACGAACAGGTTGCCCTTCCACTGGGGGAACGCGTCGCCGGTGTAGAAGCTCATGCCCGAGGGCGCGATGGACGGCGTCCATTGCAGCACCGGGGCCTCGACGTCGGCCCTCGCCGTGCCTTCGCCGATCCGGGTGCCGATCAGGTATTCACGGCCGAAGGTGATCTCTGGCCAGCCATAGTTGCGCCCGGGCAGCACGCGGTTGATCTCGTCGCCACCCTGCGGGCCATGCTCGTGGGTCCACAGTTCGCCCGTCGCCGGATGCAGCGCCGCGCCCTGCACGTTGCGATGGCCGTAGGACCAGGTCTCGGGCTGCGCGCCCGCCGTTGCGACGAAAGGATTGCCCGCAGGAACGCTGCCGTCGGCCGCGACGCGCACGATCTTGCCCAGGTGGCTGGCGAGGTTCTGCGCCTGGTCGCGCGGATCGAAGCGATCGCCGAGGGTGACGAACAGCGTGCCGTCGCGGCCGAACACCAGCCGCGACCCCCAGTGATGACCGCCGGCGGGATCCTCCTGCTGGGCGAAGATCACCTCGACCCCGTCGAGCCTGAGCGCCTCGACATCGAGCCGGGCGCGTGCCACCGCGGTGCGCGCGCCGCCCGCGGTCGGCTGGGCGAAGGAGAAGTAGATCATGCGGTCGGCCGCGAAGTCCGGGCCGAGCACGACATCGAGCAGCCCGCCCTGCCCCCGGGCGTGCACCGCCGGCACGCCGGCGAGCGGATCGGACAGCGAGCCGTCCGGCGAAACGATGCGCATCCGGCCCGGACGCTCGGTCACCAGCATGCGCCGGTCGGGCAGGAAGGCGAGCGACCAGGGCGTGTCCAGGCCGCGCGCGACCTCGGTGATGCGAATCGCGCCCGCCTCGGAGCTTGCGGTCACGTCCGCGGCGGCAGCGCCGGACCGCCCGCCGCAAGCGGTCAGGGCTGCACAGGTGGCGAGAGCGAGGGACAGGGTTCGGATGGTGTTCATGCAAGTGCTCCTGGTCTTGGGGGCCGGTGTGAGGCCAAGCCCCGGCCTGGCGAGGCGGGCCGGGTATCATTGCGACTTCGCCCGTTCTGGACACGCCAATTTGCCGTCGGTTCGCACCCTGCTCCGCTTCGCCTTCATCATCGCCCTCATCGGCGTGTTCTGGCTCGCGGTCATGCCCGCGCCCGACGTCGTGCGCATCGTCGAATGGCAGGACAAGATCGAGCACGCGGTGCTGTTCGCGGCCCTCGCCCTGCTCGGGGTGTCGGCGTGGCCTCGCGCCCCGCTGCGGCTGGGCCTGTTCCTGCTCGCCTACGGCGCGGCGATGGAGGTCGCGCAGACCTGGACGGGATACCGCTTCGGCGACCCCTGGGACTGGCTCGCAGACGCCGCGGGCGTGATGGTGCTGCTGCCCTTCGCCCTGCGCCGGCGCCGCGAGGCGTCGTGACGAGCGACGCTCGCGCTATCATGCCCTGGTTGCCCCGCGGTGGCGCGAGCGCGCGACCCGATTGCCGCCGAGCGGCCCGCGAAGCCCGCGCTCCAACCGTTCGATCGAAGCCCCGATGTCCGCCGTGATTCCCGTTGCCCAGCTGCCTGCACATCCCCGCCTTGGTGGGCAGCCGCTGGTCGTGGTTGCGCTCTGCGCCGAGTGGTGCGGTACCTGCCGCGAGTTCCGTCCGGTGCTGGCGCGCATCGCCGCCGCACACCCGGAGGTCGTCTTCGCCTGGGCGGACATCGAGGACGACGCCGAGATCGCCGGCGACATCGACGTCGAGAGCTTCCCGACGCTGGCGATCCTGCGCGACGGCGAGGCGCTCTATTTCGGTGCCACGCTGCCGCTGGAAAACGTCGTGACCAAGCTCATTCATGCGGCCGCCCGCGCCAGGACCGCCATGGCCGGCATTCCGGACGAAGTCGCACAATTCGCCGCACAGCTCGGGCGCTGAACCAAACCTGGCCGTCGATTAACCGATATCAAGGCCGGGATCGTCCTCGCCCGCGATCATGATGGGGCATTGCCAATCCCCTTGTATCGCGGGCCTTCGCCATTTGGCGCGCCTGCGCGAGGGGGCGTTCCCTTCTGCGCGGAAATCGACGCATGACCGAAACCATCAGCGTTCCGGCCAGCGCACCAGGCGCCGGCCGCATCCCCGGCAACAAGGCCATGTGGGTGGGCATCTTCTGCGAGGTGTCGGAGTTTTCACTGATGTTCCTGGTGTACTTCGTCGCCCGCGCCCACTATCCGGAACTCTTTCGCACCGGCCCGGCGCAGTTGTCGCTGCAGGCGGGAACGGCCTACACGGTGACGCTTCTCACCAGCGGCTGGTGCGTGGCGCGCGCCGTGCATTCGATGCGCGCATCGAGGCAGAAGGCCTGCCTGCGCTGGCTGGTCGCGTCCTTCGTGTTCGGGCTCGGTTATCCGGTGACCAAGCTCCTCGAAGTGCGCTGGAACCTGGCCCACGGCCTCAACGGCGAGGCCGGCGTCTTCATCGTCACCTACTACTACCTCACCTTCAACCACCTCATCCACGTGTTCTGGGGCTTGCTCGGCATGCTGTGGGTGATGCTGCGCACCGGCACCGGCTCATACAGCGCCGAGGAGCACAGCGGGCTGGAGGCCTTCGCCTGCTACTGGCACACCACCGACATCATCTGGCTGATGATCTTTCCGCTGTTCTACCTGCTGCCTTGATGGCCCGAAGACCGACATGAGCGAAATCCGCAAACTCGACCTGGCCTGGCTCACCCTGCTGCTGCTCAGCGTGGCCGGTGCCGGACTGGGCACGGCCGGCGGCTCCGACCTCGGCATCACCGCGATCATCGCGCTCGTGATGGGCATCAAGGTGCGCCTGGTGTGTGATTACTTCCTCGAGCTGCGCGGCGCGCGGCCGCAGATTCGCCACGCGATGTACGCCTTCTGCTACGGCATGCCGGCGATGGTGATCCTGAGCACTGCCTTCGGGCCGGTGATCGTCCGCCTGAGCTCGGTGCTGATCTAGGCCGGGGTCGGCAGCGCCTCGCCGGCGGCGCTCCTCAGTAGTGCGGCGGGATCTCGTCCTCCGGCCGGCTCGGGCCGCCGGGCTGGATCGCCTTCAGCTGCTGCGCCAGCTGGCGCACGTGCTCGCGCAGGACTTCGATCTCCTGCTCCTGGCGCCAGACGGTCCTGTTCAGCTCGTCGAGCTGGTCTTCGGCGAACATCATCTTCGATTCGAGTCTTTCGAGGCGGTCTTCCATCTTGCGATCCGGGCTGGCGGGGCTGGCAATTCTAGCCGCCCCCGGGGCCCGCATGGCGCGACAAGGCCCATGCGACGTGTTCGCGGACCAGCGCAGACGGGTCGTCCTGACGCACGCGCAAGGCGCCGACGACCTCAGGCGAGGTCGGCGCGTTGCCCAGTGCCACGGCGATATTGCGCGACCAGCGCTCGAAGCCGATCCGGTGGATCGGGCTGCCGGCAGTGCGCTCGGCGAAATCGGTCGCGCTCCAGGCGAAGAGATCGACCAGTCGTGCGGCGTCCAGCCCGTGGCGCGGCGCGAAGTCCGCCTCCCGCGTGACGCGTGCGAAGCGGTTCCACGGACACACCAGCTGGCAATCGTCACAACCATAGATGCGGTTGCCAAGCATCGGGCGCAGCGGCTCGGGGATCGGCCCCTTGAGCTCGATCGTCAGGTAGGAGATGCAGCGCCGCGCGTCGACCCGGTAGGGCGCGACGATCGCGCCGGTGGGGCAGGCGTCGAGACAGGCGCGGCATGTGCCGCAATGCGGGGCCGCCGGCACGTCGAGCGGAAGCGCCAGGTCGGTGAAGATCTCGCCGAGGAAGAAATACGAGCCGGCGCCGCGATCGAGCAGCAGGCTGTGCTTGCCGCGCCAGCCCAGGCCGCTGCGCGCGGCGATCTCGACCTCGAGCACCGGCGCCGAGTCGGTGAAGACCCGGTAGCCGAGCGGGCCGACCTCGTCGGCCAGGCGGTCGGCCAGCCGCTGCAGCCGGCGGCGCAGCAGCTTGTGGTAGTCGCGGCCGCGTGCATACATCGACACCACCGCCAGCCCGGGCCGGTCCA
>JBFGUQ010000289.1:0-4056 GCA_041565515.1 Rhodocyclaceae bacterium
CCTGAGCCAGGCGTTCGAGCCGACGGCTCTCCTTCACCCCGTTGTAGGCCTCTGGGGCCCGGCGCGTGGGTCTTGGGTGCGCTGGCCGCATGCGCTCCGGTGCCCCTCGCCGCAGCTGTGTTCCGGTCTGAATTGCATTTAGGCAAATATATTTGCTAGAATAGCGGGCCTTACAACTTCAAATGCTGGCGTTCCAGGTACGCATGGCGTTTGCATGCGTTCCGTGCTGCGACCCGGCCGGCGCAACCGACTGCGATTGCAGCTCCGCCACCCCGGCGGGTTCGGCCGGCTCCACTTGGGCCGCGCGGTGTGTGCTGCGGTTTCCCCTCGTTGCTCCTGGCGAGATTCGGCATGTCGTCGCGCCAGCGACCTCTAGATGCAGGCAAAACTTGTAGTCAAGAACCTATACAAGGTCTTCGGGGAGCGTCCCCGTGAGGCCATGAGACTGGTCGAGCAAGGGCTCGACAAGGCCGAGATCTTTGCCCGCACCGGGCAGACCCTGGGTGTGAACGACGCCTCGTTCGAGGTCTACGAGGGCGAGATCTTCGTCGTGATGGGCTTGTCCGGCTCGGGCAAGTCGACGCTGGTGAGGCTGCTCAATCGTCTGATCGAGCCGACCGCCGGCCAGGTGCTGGTGGATGGGCGCGACATCGCAAAGATGTCCGAGAACGAGTTGCGCGAATTCCGCCGCAAGCACATGAGCATGGTATTCCAGTCGTTCGCCCTGATGCCGCACCTTACCGTGCTGGACAACACGGCGTTCGGATTGATGCTCGCGGGCGAGCCGGAAGACAAGCGCAAGCAGCGTGCGATGACTGCGCTCGAGCAGGTCGGCCTGGCGCAATGGGCGGCGAGCTACCCTGACGAGCTATCGGGCGGAATGCAGCAGCGGGTCGGTCTGGCGCGCGCGCTCGCGAACGACCCCGACGTGCTGCTGATGGACGAGGCCTTCTCGGCGCTCGATCCGCTCATCCGCGCAGAGATGCAGGACGAGTTGGTCAATCTGCAGGCCGTGCAGAAGCGGACCATCATTTTCATCTCGCACGACCTGGACGAAGCCATCCGCATCGGCGATCGCATCGCCATCATGGAGGGCGGCAACGTGGTGCAGGTAGGCACGGCGGAGGATATCCTGCGAAACCCGGCCAACGACTACGTGAAGTCCTTCTTCCGCGGGGTCGATGCCAGCTCCATCCTGTCGGCGGCCGACCTGGCGCGCCGCACGCAGATCAACATCATCGACCATGCCGGCATGGGCGTGCGCAGCGCCCTCGAACGCCTGCGCAGCCACGACCGAGAGTTCGGCTATGTGGTGAGCCCGGATCAGCGCCTGATGGGCGTGGTCTCGATCGATTCGCTAAAGAGGGCGGCGCGCAGCAGCGACAATCCCAAGCTGCGCGAGGCCTTCCTCCCCGATGTTCAGGTGCTGGCGCATGACCAGCCGATTTCCGAGCTCTACGAACCGCTGACGCGTCACCCCTACGGCCTGCCGGTGGTCGACGACAAGGGCCGCTACCGCGGCTCGATCACGCGCAACACGATGCTCGAGTTCCTGCATGCGCAAACCTCGGAGGCGACCCAATGAGCGAGCACGAGAACGCCAATCCGTGGGCGACGACCACGGAGGCCCCGGCCGCTGCGCCGGCCGACAACCCCTGGGCCAGCCCGTCCAGCGAACCGTCCGGGGCGGCCGATGCGCCGGCGGGCGGGGGGGCGCCGAAAGCCGGCGACGACTGGCTCGCCCAGTCCGCTGCGCCGGCCGATGCGCCGGCGAAGGAGTTCGATTGGGCGCGCCCCTTCGACGAGGCGGTGATTCCGCTCGACGACTGGGTCGATAGCGGCCTGACGTGGACGGTCGAGCACTTCCGGCCGGCCTTCCAGGCCGTGCGGGTGCCGATCGACACGACCCTGACCGGGATAGAGCAGGGGCTGCTGGCCGTGCCGCCGCTGCTGATGATCGCCTTGCTGGGCCTGATTGCCTGGCAGGCGAGCGGGCGGCGGCTGGCGATCGGTTCGGTGCTGTCGCTGCTGGTGATCGGTTTCATCGGCGCCTGGAGCGAGGCGATGGTGACCCTGTCCCTAGTGCTGACCTCGGTGGCGTTCTGCATGGTGCTCGGCCTGCCGCTGGGTATCGTGATGGCGCGCAGCGATCGAATGGAGGCTGTCGCGCGTCCGGTGCTCGACGCCATGCAGACCACGCCCGCCTTCGTATACCTGGTGCCGGTGGTGATGCTGTTCGGCATCGGCAACGTGCCGGGCGTGGTGGTGACGATCGTCTTCGCCCTGCCGCCACTGATCCGTCTCACCAACCTGGGCATCCGTCAGGTCCGCGAAGACCTGATCGAGGCCTCGCGCGCGTTCGGTGCCTCGCCCTGGCAGCTGCTCACCAAGGTGCAGCTGCCGCTGGCAATGCCGACCATCATGGCCGGCATCAACCAGACCCTGATGCTGGCCCTGTCGATGGTGGTCATCGCCTCGATGATCGCCGTCGGCGGACTCGGCCAGATGGTGTTGCGCGGCATCGGCCGACTCGACATGGGGCTGGCGACGGTCGGCGGGCTCGGCATCGTCATCCTCGCCATCATGCTCGACCGCATCACGCAGGCGATGGCGAGGCAGGAGCGCAAGACCGGGCGCTGGTTCGAGACCGGACCGCTCGGCGTGCTAATCGCGTTGCGGCGGGGACGCAGTGGCGACAAGACCTCGGGTGGCGAGCACAAGCACGCCTGACCCGCTTGCTTGACAACGACAAAGGAGTTGCACATGCACAAGAGAAGTTTCCTCAAGAAGGTCCTCGGCGGCGCGGCGATCATGCTGGCAGCATCCGTCCCGGTGCAGGCGACCGCCGCCGACATGCCGGGCAAGGGGGTGAAGGTGCAGCCGCTCAAGAGTTCGATTGCGGAAGAAACCTTCCAGACCATGCTGGTGATGCGGGCACTGACGGATCTCGGCTACGAGGTCCAGCCGATCAAGGAGATCGAATATGCCGCCGGCCATATCGCGCTGGGCAACGGCGATGCGACCTTCATGGCCGACCACTGGAATCCCCTGCACGTGGATTTCTACGAGAAGGCCGGCGGCGACGCCAAGCTGTATCGCGAAGGGGTATTCTCGGGCGGCGCGCTGCAAGGCTATCTGATCGACAAGGCCACGGCCGACAAGCACGGCATCAAGCGCATCGATCAGCTCAAGGATCCGGCCATCGCCAAGCTGTTCGATGCCGACGGCGACGGCAAGGCCGACCTTGCCGGCTGCAATCCGGGCTGGGGCTGCGAGAAGGTCATCGAACATCATCTGGACGCCTACGGCCTGCGCGACACCGTCACGCACAAGCAGGGATCCTATGCGGCGATCATCGCCGACACGATCACCCGGCAGCAGCAGGGGCAGCCCGTCTTCTATTACACCTGGACCCCCTACTGGGTGAGTGGCGTGCTCGTCCCGGGCAAGGACGTGACCTGGCTGCAGGTGCCTTTCTCCGCTTTGCCGGGCGAGCGCAAGGACGTCGATACCGCGCTGCCCGATGGCTCCAACTACGGTTTTCAGGCCAACAACCAGCACATCGTGGCCAACCGTGCCTGGGCCGAGGCCAATCCGGCTGCAGCCAAGCTGTTCGCGATCATGAAGCTGTCGAACAACGACATCAGCGCGCAGAACAAGCGCATGCGTGACGGCGAAAACAAGGCGGCCGACATCGAGCGCCACGTCGAAGGCTGGATCAAGGCCCATGCCGACACCTACGAAGGCTGGCTCAAGCAGGCGCGCGCCGCGGCGAAGTAGGTTCGTGCCCTTAGCGACGAAGAAAGCGGCGGCCATGGGTCGCCGTTTTCCATTGGTCCGAGGGAATGCCGCGCGCGCTGGGCACGCGGCAGGATTTGTCCTGCGAAATTGATCTTTCGCATGGGGACGGAGATCGGGCGGGGTTAGGGTGTGAGGCCAAGCAGAACCTTCCACCGGAAACCATGCCCATGCCGCCCCTTCCCATCCTGTTCCTCATGCTTCTCTTCTTCGGCTTCTGGCTTGTCCTGTACGCATTCAGGCGCGGCGAAGCCCGCA
>JBFGUQ010000290.1:0-4041 GCA_041565515.1 Rhodocyclaceae bacterium
CACGGCTCGAGACAGGGCCCGCGGCCTCGGCCCCGGGCCCTCCTTTTTGTCCAGCGTGCGCGACGGAGGCATTCCTGCGTCCGTACCCCAGTCCATACAAGGGTTTTCCATGTCGATGAATCGTCGTGAGTTCTTGCAGGTCCTTGCCGTCGCTGCCGCGGGCGGCATGACGCTGTCGAGCGATTTCGCGCGTGCCGAGGCCGCCGCCGCGAAGCTCTACGAGTTGCCGCCCTTCGGCAACGTCAGCCTGCTGCACATGACCGACTGCCATGCGCAGCTGTTGCCGATCTACTTCCGCGAGCCGAACGTGAACCTGGGCGTCGGCGACATGGCGGGCCAGGCGCCGCACGTCGTCGGCGCGCGTTTCCTCGAGCACTTCGGCATCAAGCCCGGCAGCATCGAGGCCCATGCCTTCACCTATCTCGATTTCGTCGAGGCGGCGAAGACTTACGGCAAGGTCGGCGGCTTCGCCCACCTGTCCGCGCTGGTGAAGAAGATGAAGGCGAGCCGGCCGGGCGCGCTGCTGCTCGACGGTGGCGATACCTGGCAGGGCTCGGGCACGGCGATGTGGACCAATGCGCAGGACATGGTCGATGCCTGCAAGCTGCTCGGCGTCGACGTGATGACCCTGCACTGGGAGTCGACCTACGGCGCGGATCGCGTGAAGGAGATCGAGGACAAGGACTTCGCCGGCAAGATCGACATCGTCGCCCAGAACGTCCGCACCACGGACTTCGAGGATCCGGTGTTCAAGCCCTATGTGATCAAGCGCATCAACGGCGTCGCCGTCGCCATCGTCGGCCAGGCCTTTCCCTATACGCCGATCGCCAATCCGCGCTGGATGACCCCGAACTGGAGCTTCGGCATCCAGGAGCAGGGCATGCAGGAGGCGGTCGATGCGGCGCGCGCGGAAGGGGCGCAAGTCGTCGTGGTGCTGTCGCACAACGGCATGGACGTCGACCTCAAGATGGCGGGGCGCGTGACCGGCATCGACGCCATCTTCGGCGGCCACACCCACGACGGCATGCCCGCGCCCACGGTGGTGCAGAACGCGGGCGGCAAGACGCTGGTGACGAACGCAGGCTCCAACGGCAAGTTCCTCGGCGTGATGGACTTCGAGGTGCGTGACGGCAAGGTCGCTGACTTCCGCTACAAGCTGCTGCCGGTGTTCGCCAACCTGTTGCCGGCCGACCCGGAGATGGCGGCCTTCATCGACAAGGCGCGCGCGCCCTACATCGAGAAGCTGAGCGAAAAGCTCGCGGTGACCGAGGGGATGCTCTATCGCCGCGGCAACTTCAACGGCTCGTGGGACCAGCTCATCGTCGACGCGCTGATGGCAGAGCGCGACGCCGAACTCGCCTTCTCCCCGGGCTTCCGCTGGGGAACCTCGCTGCTGCCGGGCGACACCATCACGATGGAACACCTGCTCGACCAGACCGCCATCACCTACCCGTGGACGACGGTCAACGAGATGAGTGGCGAGATGATCAAGACGGTGCTCGAGGACGTCGCCGACAACCTGTTCAATCCCGACCCCTATTACCAGCAGGGCGGCGACATGGTGCGCGTGGGCGGACTGCAGTACACCTGCGACCCGGGCGCCGGCATGGGCAAGCGCATCGACAACATGATGCTCAAGGGCAAACGCATCGACCCGGGCAAGACCTACAAGGTGGCCGGCTGGGCCCCGGTGTCGGAGGCGGCGAAGGATTCGGGGCCGGCGGTGTGGGACGTGGTGGCCGCCTACCTGCGCTCGCAGAAGGTGATCACCCAGCGTGCCCTCAACCTGCCCGACCTCAAGGGCATGGCCGGCAATGCCGGTGTCGCCGTCTGAGCGGCACGCCGCGGCCGGGCTCGCGCATGTGCCCGGCGGCGGGGCTCGTCGGCGCGACGGGCCCCGCCCTCAGATCATGCCGACGGCGCTCTCCGCCTCGCGATTCCCCGCCCCCTCGGACGGAAAGAGATTGCAGAAGCGCAGTTCCAGGGGGTAGGGGAAGAAGTCCTCGACGTAGCCGTTGCGGATCTGCTCCTGCGCGTGCTGCCAGAACTTGGGCGACAGCAGGTCGCGGTGATACTTGAGGAAGGCCTTGCGCACCCGCGGCGATCCCAGCAGGAAGGTCGCGAACTCCTCGGGGAAGACGTCCATCGGGCCCGTCGAGTACCAGGGCTCGGCCGACATTTCCATCTCCTCGTATGGCGCCGGCGGGATACGACGGAAGTTCACGTCGGTCATGTACTCGATCTCGTCGTAGTCGTAGAACACGACGCGGCCGTAGCGCGTGACGCCGAAGTTCTTCCACAGCATGTCGCCGGGGAAGATGTTGGCGATCGCCAGTTCGCGGATCGCATTGCCGTACTCGCGCACCGCGTGCTCGACCTCGTCGTCGCCGGCGTGCTCGAGGTGGATGTTCAGCGGTGTCATGCGGCGCTCGATGTAGAGATGCTTGATGATGACCTGGTCGCCCTCGATCTCGAACGAGGATGGCGCCAGCGTGCGCAATTCCTCCAGCAGATCGGGATGAAAGCGCGACAGCGGCAGTGCGGCGTACGAGAACTCGAGCGTGTCGGCCATGCGGCCGACGCGGTCGACCTGCTTCACGATCACGTACTTGCGCTTTACCGTGGCACGGTCCATGTTCTTCGAGGGCCCGAACACGTCCTTGATGATCTTGAACACGTAGGGGTAGGACGGCAACGTGAACACCAGCATCACCAGGCCGCGGATGCCCGGGGCGATGACGAACTGGTCGTTGGAGTGGCGCAGATGGGCGAGGAGGTCGCGGAAGAACATGGTCTTGCCCTGCTTCCCCAGGCCGAGCATGGTGTAGAGCTCGGAACGCGGCTTGTAGGGCAGGATCGCGCGCAGGAAGTTCACGTAGCCCGAGGGCACTTCCATGTCCACCATGAAGTACGCGCGCGACAGCGAGAACAGCACCGAGATCCGCCACGGGTCGAGCAGGACGGTGTCGACATAAAGGCGCCCGGTCCTGCCGTGGCGGACCGCCAGGGTGAACGGATACTCCTGGAAGCCGTTCACCGCCCGCCCGATGATGTAGGCGGTCTTGTTGCGATAGAAGGCCGAGTAGAGCACCTGCAGCTGGCAGTTCACCTCCATCTCCGGCCATTCGCCAAAGTGCGCGAGGGCGGCACGGAGGATGAAATCGACATCGCGGTCGAGGTCCTCGAAGGGACGCTCCCAGTCGAAGTCTTCGATGATTTCCTTGACGGTGGCACGCAGCCCGGATTCCTGCGGATAGTAGCTGGAGTACACCGGCGGGAAGGATTCGATGTATTCGGTGGCGATCGCCGGGCGGGTGAAGATGTAGTCGTTGTTAAAATAGGTTCGGTGCAGGATCTTGCAGCACACCGAGTTGAAGAAGGTCTCGGCGAGTTCGGGCTGCTTGTGGTTGATCAGCATGCCGATGTAATGGAGTTTGGCCTGCTGCCAGGTCGTGTCGTCGAGCGAATCGGCGTCGAATTCGCCGTGAAGGCGGGCCACGGTCTCGTCCACCCGGTCGTCGTAGAACTGCACCCGCTCGCGAACCGCGTCGAGCTGGGCCTGCCAGTCGCCGGCCTCGAACAGTTCCTTCGAGCGCCGCGAGGTCTCGCGGAAGATCCGGTAATGCTTGTTGAAGCCCTCGATCAGCGCCTGCGCGATCGACTGGGCAACGGGGTTTTCTCCCAGCTGCACGTCCATCGGATCTCCTGCGATTGCCCTGGCCCGCCACCGCACCTTGCGGCAGTGCCGATGTCCAAATACTAGCATTTCGACCGACCTTGCCCGTCGGCGGCTTGCTTTCGACGAGGGGGGAATTGCGCGATAATTTGCGGGCTATTGGCGCACAGAGGCTTGCCTATGAAGCCGCAGGCCCGGCGATCGTGCAGCAGGGGCCGCAGCAGTCCGTTGCGGACAGGGCCTATTCATGCATTCAGCCACGGATTTCATCCAGTGAGGGAACAGCAATGAGCGAAACCAAGTTCAAAGTACCCGCCGGCGGCGCGAAGGTTGTCCCGGGCCAGCCGATTCCCGACAATCCGATC
>JBFGUQ010000291.1:0-4032 GCA_041565515.1 Rhodocyclaceae bacterium
CAGCAGACTGCGCTCGGCCATCAGCTCACGCGCATGACGCTCGAACTCGACGCGCCCGATGCCGTGGTTCATCGCGACCTGGGCGATCAGGCCGGCAGTGAGGTTGAACGTCCCGTTCAGTTCGCCCTCGAGGCGCGCGCGGACCGCGGCAAGCTCGGACAGGCGCTCGGCGCGCCAGCGCTCCTCGAGCCGCAACTCGACCAGGCTGCCCGCCTGCTGGATGAGCGCCGCGGCACCCGCACCGAACACCAGCAGGAGGACAGTCGATACCAGACCCCGATTGAACTTGCGCATCCCCGACCCGAACGATTTGAACCGACACTCCGATTTGAATCGACATTCTAGATTGAGCCGTCATCGGCTGCCCGTTCGCTCGTCGATAGACGGCGCCATCCATTACACTTGGGCGATCACCAACGACGGCGACGAGCACCCAATGGAAGCACACGGCAGCTTCCCGTTCCTGAAGGAAACCATCCTCTTCCTTGCCCTCTCGGGCATCCTCATCCCGCTGCTCGCACGCCTGCGGATCAACCCTGTGCTGGGTTTTCTCGCGGTCGGCACCGCGCTCGGCCCCTACGCACTGGCGAGCCTGGGCGACCAATGGCCGTGGCTGGGCTACGTGACTTTCGCCCGCCACGAGGATGTGGAGGTGCTGGCCGAGCTCGGTGTCATCTTCCTGATGTTCATGATCGGCCTGGAAATGTCGGTCGACCGCCTGTGGTCGATGCGGCGCCTGGTCTTCGGCCTCGGCGGCCTGCAGGTGACGCTGTCGGCGCTGCTCATCGGCGGCATTGCCTGGCGCTTCGGCAACGGCATCGAGGCCTCGGTCATCCTCGGCCTGGTGCTGGCCTTCTCATCCACCGCGATCGTCATGCAGTTGCTGATCCAGCGCCGCGAACTCGGCACCCCCCTGGGCCAATCGGCGTTCGCGATCCTGCTGTTCCAGGATCTGGCGGTGGTGCCGCTGCTGGTACTGCTCAGCATCCTCGGCGCCGGCTCGGCCGACGGCAGCTTCGCCGCCTTGCTCGGCGCCGCGGCGCTGAAGGGCGTGCTCACGGTGCTGGTAATCTACCTCGTCGGCCGGCGCGTGGTGCGCCCGGTGTTCCACCAGATCGCCGCCAACCGCCAGCCCGACACCTTCATGGCGCTCACCCTGCTCGCCACCCTGGGCGTGGCCGCGCTCACCTGGGCGGCGGGACTGTCGATGGCGCTGGGCGCGCTGCTGGCCGGCCTGATCATTGCCGAGACCGAATTCCGCCACGAGGTGGAAGTCACCATCGAGCCCTTCAAGGGCTTGCTGATGGGCCTGTTCTTCCTGTCGGTGGGCATGGGCATCGACGTGCGCGCGCTGTTCGACCAGCCGCTGTGGATGCCGCTGTCGGTCATCGGCCTGTTCCTGCTCAAGGGCGTGGTCATCTTCGGCCTGCTTCGCGCCTTCGGCCTGTCCTGGGGGCGTGCGACCGAAGGCGGCATGCTGCTCGGCCAGGGCGGCGAGTTCGCCTTCATCGTCATCGGCCTCGCGCTGTCCTTCGAGCTGATCGCGCGCGACATCGGCCAGTTCATGCTCATCGTCGTCGGCCTGTCGATGCTGACCGCACCGCTGCTGGCGCGCGCCGGACAGCAGCTCGGCGACGCGCTGGATCGTCGCCTGGGCAGGCGCGAGGCGCCCGGCGATGCCGAACTGGACGAACTGCGCGGCCACGTCATCATTGCCGGCTACGGCCGCGTCGGCCAGATGGTCGGCCAGATGCTCGCCGAGCAGGGCGTGACCTATGTCGCGGTGGAGAACGACGCCAAGCTGCTCGCGCGCCATCGCAGCGAGGGGGCGCCGCTGGTCTTCGGTGATGCCAGCCGGCCCGAACTGCTGCGCAAGCTCATGCTCGACCGCGCCCAGGCGGTGGTGCTGACGATGGATCACACCGCCGCCGCCATCCACGCGGTGCAGGGGGTACGCCGCCTGACGCCGAAAGTGCGCATCATCGCCCGCGCCCGCGACGAGAAGCACGCGCTGGCGCTGCGCCAGGCCGGCGCCTCGGTGGTGGTGCCCGAAACCCTCGAGTCGAGCCTGAAGCTGGCCGGCTCGGTGCTCGAATGCCTCGGCGTACCGCCCGACGCGGCCGGGCGCCTGCTCGAGCAGGAACGCGAGCGCCGCATCGTCGCGCTGCGCGAAGGCTGACCCGCGGCCCGCCTCGGACGACCGCGCAACCCGACAAACTGCAGCACCGAGCCAATCGTGACCACAATCAGACCCCGCATCACCGTCGTCGGCACCGGCGGCACCATCGCCGGCGCGGCGAGCTCGGCGGACGACACCCGCGACTACGTCGCCGGACAGCTCGACGTCGCCGACCTGCTCGCCGCCGTGCCGCAACTCGACGAGCTTGCCGCGCTGCGCGCCGAGCAACTGTTCGGCCTCGACAGCAAGGACATGACGCCGGCGCACTGGCTGGTACTCGGCCGACGCGTGCAGGCCCTGGCCGACGACCCCGAGGTGGACGGCATCGTGATCACCCACGGCACCGACACGCTGGAGGAGACCGCCTACTTCCTGCACACCACGCTGGCCACGCGGAAGCCGGTGGTGATGACCGCGGCCATGCGCCCTGCCACCGCGTTGTCGGCGGACGGCCCGCTCAACCTCTACCAGGCGGTGCAGCTCGCCGGCCGGCCCGCCGCGGGACGCGCAGGCGTGCTCGCCGTGCTCGGCGATCGCACCCTCCCCGCCACGGCCCTGCGCAAGGGCCATCCGGCCGCGGTCGATGCCTTCGCCGCGCCCGGGGCCCTAACGGTGCGCGCAAGCGACCACGCCCTGGCCGCGCTCGCCCCCGGACCTCGCAGCCGGATCCGGCTACCGTCGTCGCTGCAGGAACTGCCGCAGGTCGCACTGCTCACCGTTGCCGCAGGCAGTTCGCCCGCGCTCGCGCTCGCCGTCGCCGGTGGCCTCGCGGGCCCCGCCGCGGCGGGGCTGGTGCTGGCGCTGCCGGGCAACGCCAGCATGCCGAAGATCTGGGAAGACGCCCTCGCCGGCCTGCCGCCCGCGCTGCCGGTGGTGCTCGCCAGCCGCTGCGGCGGTGGCGTCGCCTTGCGCGCGGCCAGCCGTGGGCCGAACCGGCTCGATGCCGGCGGGCTCGATGCGTTGAAGGCGCGGGTGCGGTTGATGGTCGGCCTCGGCGCGGGGCTGCGCGGCGCGCACCTCCGACGCTGGTTCGAACGCGATTGAAGCCGGGCCGCAGGCGGGGCTCGAGACCGGGCCTCAGAGGCCCGGATCGGTTCCGCCCCCGCTGCGCGCGGCCTCGACGATCTGGCGCGTCAGCGCCGGAACGAACAGCTCGATGAAGGTGTAGACGAAGCCGCGCAGCCAGGCATTGCGGCGGATGCCGATGCGCGTCGTGCTCGACTCGAACAGGTGGCTGGCATCGACCATGCCGAGCTTGCGGTCCTCATCCGGCTCGTAGGCCATGCGGGCGAGAATGCCGATGCCGAGGTCCATCGCCACGTAGGTCTTGATGACGTCGGAGTCGATGGCGGTGAGCACGACGTTGGGCTTGAGGCCGCGGCCGAGAAAGGCCTTGTTGATCAGGCTGCGGCCGGTGAAGGCGTCGTCGTAGGTGATCAGCGGGTAGCGTGCGATCGCCTCCAGCGTCAGCGGCTGCTCGTGCAGGATGGGATGGCGCGGCGTGGCGACGATGCAGCGGTTCCACTGGTAGCAGGGCAGCATCACGAGGTCGTCGTATTCGGAGATGGCCTCGGTGGCGATGGCGATGTCCGCGCTGCCGTCGAGCACCATCTCGCACACCTGGCGCGGGTTGCCCTGATGCAGCGACAGCTTGACCTGCGGGTAGCGATGATTGAACTCGCGCACGATGCGCGGGAGCACGTAGCGCGCCTGGGTGTGGGTGGTGGCGATCGACAGGCTGCCCACCGCCTCGTTGGCGAACTCCTCGCCGACCTGCTGCAGGTTGTCCATGTCGCGCAGCATGCGCTCGGCAATGCCGAGGACGGCACGGCCCGGTTCGGTGATCGCGACCA
>JBFGUQ010000292.1:0-4017 GCA_041565515.1 Rhodocyclaceae bacterium
GACCAGACCAAGGACTCGAGCCTGATGCACCGCTACGGCTCGATCGAGGAGCAGGTGGCGCCGATCCTGTTCTTCGCCTCGGACGAATCGTCCTACATCACCGGCTCGGTGCTGCCGGTCGGTGGCGGCGACCTCGGCTGATGAGCGCCCACGGCAATCGCCCGGCGGCCGGCGCGCACGGATAGGGAGAACGAGGTCTCGACATGGCAAAGCACCGGATCACGATCGTTCACACCGGCGAGGTCTTCGCCTGCGACGAGGAGGACAACGTCCTGCACGCCGCCTCGGACCAGCTGCGCCGCAAGGACATCCCGATCGGCTGCTGCAACGGCGGTTGCGGCGTGTGCAAGGTGCGCGTCACCGCGGGCAGGTACGTGACCCGAAAGATGAGCCGGGCGGTATGCGGCGAGGAGGAGGAAGCGAGCGGCTGCGTGCTGGCCTGCAAGCTCTACCCGCGCAGCGACCTCACGATCGAAGTGGTGGGGAAGATGGTTCGCGCCATCGTTGCCCGCAGAAGTACGTCGTTCAGTTTCGAATTCAAGGCGACGACGCAAGTAACTAACACTGGAAAGGAGACATAAATGGCACTCACTGGCGTATTGCGGCCCGGACACGTGGCCATCCGCGTGCTCGAACTCGAGCCCGCACTGAAGCATTACAAGGACGTTCTCGGCCTGGTCGAGACCGGGCGCGACGACAAGGACCGCGTCTTCCTCAAGGCCTGGGACGAGCACGATCACCACAGCGTGATCCTGCGCGAGGCCGACGAGGCCGGCATGGACTACATGGGCTGGAAGGTGGATTCCCCGGCGACGCTGAAGAAGCTCGCGGGCGACATCGAGAAGTCCGGCCTGGCGACCGACACCGGATGGCTGGCCGCGGGCGAGCAGCTCAAGACCGGCGAGCGCTTCCGCTTCACGACCCCGACCGGTCACGTGATGGAGCTGTTCGCGCACAAGGACTACGTCGGCAACGGCTGCGGCACCGACGGCCCGAACGTCAATCCGGATCCCTGGCCCGATGGCCTGAAGGGCATCTCGCCGTCGCGCTTCGACCACTGCCTGCTCTACGGTGACGACCTCGACGGCACGGTGAAGCTGTTCACCGAGGTGCTCGGCTTCACCGTCTCCGAGCAGATCGTGACCAAGGCCGACCCGGACTTCATGATCGGCGCCTTCCTGACCTGCTCGAACAAGGCCCACGACGTCGCCTTCATCCGCCAGCCGGTGAAGGGCAAGTTCCATCACGCCTCGTTCGAACTCGGCAGCTGGGAACAGGTGCTGAAGGCGTCCGACATCCTGTCGCGGACGAAGACGAAGATCGACATCGGCCCCACCCGCCACGGCATCACGCGCGGCGAGACGGTGTACTTCTTCGACCCCTCGGGCAACCGCAACGAGGTGTTCGCCGGCGGCTATATCCACTATCCGGACAAGCCCGTGATCACCTGGTACGACGAGACCCTCGGACCCGCGATCTTCTACCACGACCGCGAGCTCAACGAGGCCTTCCTGTCGGTGTTCACCTGATGAAGATCGCCGCCCCCCAGGACGTGGTGCACTGGGAGGCGGCGGCCGCAGCCGTGGCCGCCGCAGCCCGCTGTGCCGAGGACGCGGGCATCCGCGTGAACATCGCGGTGGTCGATGCCGGCGGCAACCTGGCGGCCTTCCTGCGCATGCCCGGCGCCTTCCTCCATTCGATCGACATCGCGATCGACAAGGCCTACACGGCGGCGGGCTTCGGCCTGCCTACCGCGGCCTGGACCGAGGCCCTGGCAACGCATTCGCCGGCGGTGCGCAGCGGCATTCCGATGCGCCCGCGCATGGTGTGCTTCGGCGGCGGTCTGCCGCTACGCCACGAGGGCAAGCTCATCGGCGGCATCGGCGTGTCCGGTGGCTCCGAGGACGAGGACGAGGCCTGTGCGCGAGCCGGGCTCACCGCCATCGGCCTGACCGACTAACGGCGCAAGGCAAACGCTGCGACGCCATCTTTTTTCGAGAATCGAAATGAAAGACATCAAGAATTTCATCAACGGCGAGTACGTCACCAACGTCAGCGGCAAGACCTACGAGAAGCGCAACCCGGTCGACAATTCGCTGATCGGCCTCGTCCACGAAGCCGGCAAACCCGAGGTCGATGCCGCGGTGGCCGCCGCCAAGGCCGCGCTGCATGGCCCCTGGGGCAAGCTGTCGGTGGTCGAGCGCTGCAACATGCTCGACGCCCTGGTGGTCGAGATCAACAACCGCTTCGACGACTTCCTGCAGGCCGAGATCGCCGACACCGGCAAGCCGGCCCAGCTCGCCTCGCACATCGACATCCCGCGCGGCGCGGCCAATTTCAAGATCTTCACCGACACCATCAAGAACGCCTCGACCGAATCGTTCGAGATGCGTACCCCGGACGGCAAGACCGCCCGCAGCTATGGCGTGCGCGTGCCACGCGGCGTGATCGCGATCATCTGCCCGTGGAACCTGCCGCTGCTGCTGATGACCTGGAAGGCGGGGCCGGCGCTGGCCTGCGGCAACACCGTCGTGGTCAAGCCTTCGGAAGACACGCCGAGCACCGCCACCCTGCTGGGCGAGGTAATGAACAAGGTCGGCATTCCCAAGGGCGTGTACAACGTGGTCAATGGCTATGGCGTCGATTCTGCCGGCGCCTTCCTCACCGCCCACCCCGACGTCGACGGCATCACCTTCACCGGCGAGACGAAGACCGGCACGGCGATCATGAAGGCCGGCGCCGACGGCATCCGCCCGGTGTCGCTGGAGCTGGGCGGCAAGAACGCCGCCGTCGTGTTCGCCGACTGCGACTTCGACAATGCCGTCGCCACCGTGACCCGCTCCTGCTTCGAGAACGCCGGCCAGGTCTGCCTGGGCACCGAGCGTGTGTACGTGCAGCGCCCGATCTTCGACAAGTTCGTCGCCGCGCTGAAGACGCAGGCCGAACAGATGAAACCCGGCCGCCCGTTCGACAAGGACACCAGGATCGGCCCGCTGGTGAGCAAGAAGCACCAGGCGAAGGTGCTCGGCATGTACGCCAAGGCCAAGGAAGAAGGCGCGAACATCGTCTTCGGCGGCGGCGTCCCCGACATGCCCGACGAGCTCAAGGACGGCTGCTGGGTGCAGCCGACGATCTGGACCGGCCTGCCCGAGACCGCGACCGTGATCACCGAGGAGATCTTCGGCCCCTGCTGCCACATCCAGCCCTTCGACAGCGAGGAGGAGGTGCTGAACATGGTGAACAACAATCGCTACGGTCTCGCCACCTCGATCCACACCCAGGACGTCGGCCGCGCGATGCGCATGGCCTCGGCCATCGAGGTCGGCCTGTGCTGGGTCAACAGCTGGTTCCTGCGCGACCTGCGCACCCCCTTCGGCGGCTCGAAGCAGTCGGGCATCGGCCGCGAAGGCGGCCTGCATTCGCTCGAGTTCTACACCGAGCTGCGCAACGTGATGGTCAAGCTGTGAGGATGCATGCCATGAACGAAAGACAGATCCAGCAGTACGGCGACGAGCTGTACCAGGCGCTGCTCGACCGCCAGCCGGTCGCACCGCTGACCGAGCGCGAGCCGTCGATCACCCTCGACGACGCCTACCGCATCCAGCTGCGCTTCCTCCAGCGCCGCCTCGACGCCGGCGAGACGGTCGTCGGCAAGAAGATCGGCGTGACCAGCCAGGTCGTGATGGACATGCTGAAGGTCGATCAGCCCGACTTCGGCCAGCTGCTCTCGGGCATGGTGGCGCACGAGGGCGAGGCGATTCGCGTCGACACGATGATCGCGCCCAAGGCCGAGGCCGAGGTGGCCTTCGTGCTGAAGAACGACCTGATGGGCCCGGGCGTCACCGCCGCCGACGTGCTGCGGGCCACCGACTTCGTCGTGCCCTGCTTCGAGATCGTCGATTCGCGCATCCGCGACTGGAAGATCAAGATCCAGGACACCGTGGCTGACAATGCCTCCTGTGGCGTGTTCGTAATCGGCGCGGATCGCGTCAAGCCACGCGAGCTGGACCTGGCCGC
>JBFGUQ010000293.1:0-4012 GCA_041565515.1 Rhodocyclaceae bacterium
CGAGGTAGGACAGGTCGAAGGCGCCGTGGTGGGTGGCGCCGTCGGCGCCGACCAGGCCGCCGCGGTCGATCGCGAAGGTCACCGGCAGGTTCTGCAGGGCGACGTCGTGGATGAGCTGGTCGTAGGCGCGCTGCAGGAAGGTGGAGTAGATCGCCACCACCGGACGGATGCCCTCGCAGGCGAGGCCGGCGGCGAAGGTGACCGCATGCTGCTCGGCGATGCCGACATCGAAGTAGCGCTCGGGGAAGTCCTGCGCGAACTGCACCAGGCCGGAGCCCTCGCGCATCGCCGGGGTGACCGCGACGACGTCGGGGTCGGCGCGGGCGATGTCGCATATCCAGTCGCTGAAGACCTGGGTGTAGGTGAGCTTGCCGGCGCCCTTGCCGCTCTGGATGCCGGCGGTGTGGTCGAACTTGGACACGCCGTGATAAAGGATCGGGTCGGCCTCGGCGAGCTTGTATCCCTGGCCCTTCTTCGTGATCACATGCAGGAACTGCGGGCCCTCGAGCTTCTTGAGGTTCTGCAGCATCGGGATCAGCGCGTCGAGGTCGTGGCCGTCGATCGGGCCGTAGTAGTGGAAGCCGAATTCCTCGAACAGCGTGCCCGGGGTGATCATGCCCTTGACGTGCTCTTCCATCTTGCGCGCCAGCTCGGCCATCGACGGCGCCATGCCCAGCACCTTCTCGCCGACGCGTCGCGCGGTGTTGTAGGTGGAGCCAGACAGCATCCGGGCGAGGATCTTGGTGAGCGCGCCGACCGGCGGCGAGATCGACATCTCGTTGTCGTTGAGGATGACGAGCAGGTTGGTGTCTTCCATGTCGCCGGCGTTGTTGAGGGCCTCGAAGGCCATCCCGGCCGACATCGCGCCGTCGCCGATCACCGCGATCGCATGGCGCTTCTCGCCGCGCTCGCGCGCCGCCACCGCCATGCCCAGCGCGGCGGAGATCGAGGTGGAGGAGTGCGCCGTGCCGAAGGTGTCGTATTCGCTCTCGCAGCGCCGCGGGAAGCCGGAGATGCCCTCCCAGTGCCGCAGTCCGCTCATCGCTTCGCGGCGGCCGGTGAGGGTCTTGTGGCCGTAGGTCTGGTGGCCGACGTCCCAGACGATGCGGTCGTGCGGCGTGTTGAAGATGTAGTGCAGCGCGATCGTCAGTTCGACCGTGCCGAGATTTGACGACAGGTGGCCGCCGGTCTTCGATACCGATTCGATCAGGAACGCGCGCAGTTCATCGGCGACGGTGCCGAGCTCGCGACGCTCGAGCGCGCGCAGGTCGGCGGGCTTGCTGATGCGTTCCAGATGCGGGTAGGGCGACATGGGGTTGTCCGGTATGGGTCGGGTTCAGAACGAGCGATGGACGATGTAGTGCGCCAGCGCCGCGAGGCGGCCGGCGCGCTCGCCGAACGGGGCAAGGGTGTCCCTGGCGTCGGCGAGCATCTCCGCGGCAAGGCGCTTGGCATCGCTCAGCCCGAGCAGGCTGACGTAGGTGGGCTTGTCGTTGTCGGCATCCTTGCCGGCGGTCTTGCCCAGCGTGGCGGTATCGGCCTCGGCGTCGAGGATGTCGTCGACGACCTGAAACAGCAGGCCGACCACCTTGGCGTAGTGGTCCAGCCGTTCGAGCTCCGCCGCGGCAGGCGGCGTCCCGGCGCGGGCGCCGAGCAGCACCGATGCGCGGATCAGCGCACCGGTCTTGTGGATGTGCATGAACTCGAGCTCCTGGCGCGACAGCTGCTTGCCCACGGCCGCAAGATCGATCGCCTGGCCGCCCGCCATGCCGCGCGAGCCCGAGGCCGTGGCGAGCAGGCCGATCATCGCCAGTTGGCCGGCCGGGTCGTCACACAGCGGCGAATCGCTCAGTGCCTGGAAGGCGAGGGTCTGCAAGGCATCGCCGACGAGCAGGGCGGTGGCCTCGTCGTACTCGACGTGCACGGTCGGCTTGCCGCGCCGCAGGACGTCGTCGTCCATGCAGGGCATGTCGTCGTGGACGAGCGAATAGGCGTGGATGAGTTCGACCGCGCAGGCAACGCGATCCAGACGCTCGAGTGCTGCGCCGGCGAGCTCGCCGGCGGCGTGCACGAGCAGCGGGCGGACGCGCTTGCCGCCGCCCAGCACCGCGTAACGCATCGCCGCATGCAGGCGCTGGGGAGCGATCGCCGCGTCGGGCAGGGTGGCGGCGAGGGCAGTCTCGGTGCGCTTCTGGATGCCGCCCATCCAGTCGGCAAAGCCGTTCGCACCATTGTTGGCCGCGCTCAACTCTGGTCCTCCTTGCCCTCGTTCCGGAACCCCTCGGCGACGAAATCGGTCAGCACTTCACCTTCGAGCTTTTTCACGCGCTGTTCGGCATCGGCGAGCGTGGTCTGGCAGAAGCGCAGGAGGCCGACACCTCGCTGGTAGCGCGCCAGAGCCTCTTCGAGCGGCAGATTGCCCGACTCCATGTCCTGAACGATGGCCTCGAGCTCGGATACCGCGGCTTCGAAGGATTTTGGGGAGGGCGCCGTCTTTGGCATGTATGAATATCTGCGCGGCAAAAGCGGGAAAATAACCGATCGGGCGTCTGGCGGTCAAACTGCGTCTCGCTTAAACTAGCGTGTTCTATTGTCCGGATTTCTGGTCCCAGAGGGGAGGTTCGCGGATGGCCGACATCGCATCCAAGGCTCATCTGGCACCGGCCGTTTCTCAACTGCCGGTTTCCTGGTACTTCGACGAGAAGATATTCGAACTGGAGAAGAAACTCCTTTTCGATGCCGGTCCGGGGTACGTCGGCCATGAGCTGATGGTACCGGAGCTCGGCAACTACCGCTCCCTGGAATGGCTGGATCACTCCAAGTTGCTGTTCCGCACCGACGCGGGCGTGCACCAGCTCTCCAACATCTGTCGTCACCGCCAGGCAATCATGCTCGAGGGTGCGGGCACTGCCGAGCACATCGTCTGCCCGGTTCATCGCTGGACCTACGACCAGCGGGGGGAGCTGATCGGCGCGCCGCATTTCCCCCGGAAGCCCTGTCTCGGCCTGAAGCGCGACGCGCTCGAGAACTGGCAGGGCCTGCTGTTCAAGGGGCCGCGCTCGGCCAATGCGGATCTGGCCGGCATGGAGGTGGCACCGAGCCTGGATTTCTCCGGCTACAAGCTCGATCGCGTCGAGATCCACCACTGCAACTACAACTGGAAGACCTTCATCGAGGTCTATCTGGAGGACTACCACGTCGTGCCCTTCCATCCGGGCCTGGGCAAGTTCGTCACCTGCGACGATCTTTCCTGGCAATTCGGCGACTGGTATTCGGTGCAGCGAGTGGGGATCACCTCGCTGGCGAAGCCGGGCTCGGCGGCCTACGCCAAATGGCACAAGGCGATCCTCGAGTACTACGGCGAGAACAAGCCCGAGCATGGTGCGATCTGGCTTACCTATTACCCCAACATCATGGTGGAGTGGTATCCGCACGTGCTGGTGGTGAGCACGCTGATTCCGACCGACGTGAACAAGACGACCAACGTGGTCGAGTTCTACTACCCGGAGGAGATCGTCGAGTTCGAGCGCGAGTTCGTCGAAGCGGAGCAGGCCGCCTACATGGAGACCGCGATCGAGGACGACGAGATCGCCGAGCGCATGGACCGCGGCCGACTGGCGTTGATGAAGGAAGGGCGCAGCGAGGTCGGGCCGTATCAGTCGCCATACGAGGACGGGATGCAGCACTTCCACGAGTTCTACCGGCGCATCATGGAGTCGCACATCTGATCGAGGGCTCGATCAAGAGCGCCGCTGGAGAAGGGGCGGTGCGCGCGAGGCGCGGCTGGCGGGGAATTTGTTCCGCCGGCTGCGGAACTCGCCCTGCGGGCCCGGACAGTCCTCGCCGCCTACACAAACACCCCGTCCACCGCTCGGGTGGAGGCGTGGCTAAAGGCCTGCGAAACCCATGAAGAAGACGCTGGGGCCTCTCCGGGCGTCCAGCTCTTCTTGTTAACGAGGCCGTAACCGTCCCGCAGCGCAAGCGACGTGCGGGGCGTTCGCAGAGGCGGCGA
>JBFGUQ010000294.1:0-3976 GCA_041565515.1 Rhodocyclaceae bacterium
CGTCGTCGGCGCCTCGCCGGAGATCCTGGTGCGCCTGGAGGACCGCGACGTGACGGTGCGCCCGATCGCCGGTACGCGCAAGCGCGGCGCGACGCACGCCGAGGACGTGGCGCTGGAGCAGGACCTGCTGGCCGACGAGAAGGAGCGTGCCGAGCACCTGCAGTTGCTCGACCTCGGCCGCAACGATGCCGGACGGGTGTCGGAGACCGGCACCGTGAAGGTGACGGAGCGTTTCGCGGTCGAGCGCTATTCGCACGTGATGCATATCGTGTCGAACGTCGAGGGCAGGCTCAAGGACGGGCTCAACGCCCTCGCGGTGCTGCGTGCGACCTTCCCCGCCGGTACGGTCTCGGGCGCACCCAAGGTGCGCGCGATGGAGATCATCGACGAACTCGAGCCGGTCAAGCGCGGGATCTATGCAGGCGCCGTCGGTTATCTCGGCTTCCATGGCGACATGGACCTGGCGATCGCGATCCGCACCGCGGTGGTCAAGGACGGCCAGATCCATGTGCAGGCGGGCGCCGGAATCGTCGCCGACTCCGACCCGGATTCGGAATGGCAGGAGACGCAGAGCAAGGCGCGGGCGATGCTGCGCGCGGCGGAAATGGCCGAGGGCGGGCTGGATACCCAGGTGTGATCCGGACGCCTTGCCCCACGGCCCGCGCAGCCGTCAGGCGCACAACCCCGACCGGGATGCCTCAATGACGATGGACTGCCTCGCCGTCCTCGAAGGAAGACGAACATGTTGCTGATGATCGATAACTACGACAGCTTCACCTACAACCTGGTGCAGTACTTCGGCGAGCTCGGTGCCAGCGTCAAGGTGTACCGCAACGACGAGATCACGCTCGAGCAGATCGAGGCGATGAAGCCCGACCAGCTGGTGATCTCGCCCGGGCCGTGCTCGCCCACCGAGGCCGGCATCTCGGTGCCGGCGATCAAGGCCTTCGCCGGCAAGCTGCCGGTGCTGGGCGTGTGCCTGGGGCACCAGAGCATCGGCGCGGCCTTCGGCGGCCGCATCGTGCATGCGAAGAAGCTGATGCACGGCAAGACCTCGCCGGTCCATCACGAGGAGACCGGCGTGTTCGCCGGCCTGCCCAACCCGCTGATCTGCACCCGCTATCATTCCCTCGCGATCGAGCGCGAGAGCCTCCCCGACTGCCTGGCGGTCACGGCGTGGACCGACGACGGCGAGATCATGGGCGTGCGCCACAAGACGCTCGACGTCGAAGGCGTGCAGTTCCACCCCGAATCGATCCTCACCGAGCACGGCCACGAGTTGCTGCGCAACTTCCTGCGGCCGCGGTGAGTCTGTCCTGTCTCGAGCACGCGTTACTTCCCTTCATATTCGGACGAAGCCGACCATGTCCATCACACCTCACCAGGCGCTGCAGCGCACCATCGAACACCGCGAGATCTTCTTCGACGAGATGCTGTCGCTGATGCGCCAGATCATGGCCGGCGAGGTTTCGCCGGTCATGCTCGCGGCCATCCTCACCGGCTTGCGCGTGAAGAAGGAGACCATCGGCGAGATCACCGCCGCGGCCACGGTGATGCGCGAGATGTCGACCAAGGTGGTGGTGCCGCCGCCGCACGAGCACTTCCTCGATGTCGTCGGCACCGGCGGGGACGGGGCGAGCACCTTCAACATCTCGACCGCGACGATCTTCGTCGCCGGCGCTGCGGGTGCCCGCGTGGCCAAGCATGGCGGCCGCAGCGTATCGTCGAAGTCCGGTGCGGCCGACGTGCTCGAGGCGCTGGGTGCCAACCTGATGCTCACCCCCGAGCAGGTGGCCGAGTGCATCGCCGCCACCGGCATCGGCTTCATGTACGCGCCCAGTCACCACAGCGCGATGAAGAACGTGGCCCCGGTGCGGCGCGAGATGGGCGTGCGCACGATCTTCAATATTCTTGGTCCGCTCACCAATCCGGCCGGCGCGCCCAACACGCTGATGGGCGTGTTCCATCCCGATCTGGTCGGCATCCAGGCCCGCGTCATGCAGCGTCTCGGCGCCAATCACGTGCTGGTCGTGCACGGGCTCGACGGCATGGACGAGGTCAGTCTCGGCGGGGCCACCCTGGTCGCCGAGCTCAAGGACGGCCAGGTGCGCGAGTACGAGATCCACCCGGAGGACTTCGGGCTGGCGATGGCGGGCAGCCGCAACCTGCGCGTGGCCGATGCCGACGAATCGCGCAGCATGCTCGTTGGCGCGCTCGACAATCAGCCCGGCCCGGCGTGCGAGATCGTCGTCTTCAACGCCGGCGTGGCCTTGTACACCGCGAACCTGGTCGACTCGATCGGCGCCGGCATCGAGCGCGCGCGCGAGGCGGTCG
Organism: Rhodocyclaceae bacterium; assembly: GCA_041565515.1. GTDB lineage: Bacteria > Pseudomonadota > Gammaproteobacteria > Burkholderiales > Rhodocyclaceae > Thauera. The sequence continues at coordinate 2,335 of JBFGUQ010000294.1, forward strand.
CCTCGGGCGCGGCACGCGCCAAGCTCGACGAGTTCGTGCAATACACCCGGCGCTTCGGAGCGCCACGATGAGCGACATCCTGGACAAGATCTGCGCCGTCAAGCTCGAGGAGGTCGCGGCGGGGCGGGCGGCGAAGCCGCTCACCGCCCTGCGCGCCGAGGCCGAGGCGCAGCCGGTGGCGCGCGACTTCGTCGGTGCGATCCGCGCCCGCATCGGCGCCGGCCACCCGGCGGTGATCGCCGAGATCAAGAAGGCCAGCCCCTCCAAGGGCGTCATCCGCGAGGACTTTCGTCCGGCCGAAATCGCCGCCGCCTATGAGCGCGCCGGTGCGGCCTGCATGTCGGTGCTGACCGACCGGTCATTCTTCCAGGGCGCGCCCGAGTACCTGCAGGCCGCGCGCGCCGCCTGCGGGCTGCCCGCGCTGCGCAAGGACTTCCTCGTCGATGCTTACCAGGTGTTCGAGGCGCGCGCGATGGGCGCGGACGCCATCCTGCTCATCGCTGCCTGCCTCGAGCTCGCGCAGATGCGCGACATGGAGGCCATCGCCCATGCGCTCGGCATGGGTGTGCTGGTCGAAGTTCATGACGGCGCCGAACTGGAGCAGGCCCTGCAGCTCCAGACCCCGCTCGTCGGCATCAACAACCGCAACCTGCGGACCTTCGAGGTGTCGTTGCAGACGACCATCGGCCTGCTGCCGCGGATCGCGGCCGATGCCTCTGCCGCCGGGCGCATCGTGGTGACCGAATCGGGCATCGTCACGCCGGCGGACGTCGCGCTGATGCGCGCCAACGCAGTGGATGCCTTCCTCGTCGGCGAAGCCTTCATGCGTGCCGCAGACCCGGGTGCGGCCCTGCGCGCGCTGTTCGGCTGAGCGGGCGCAAAGGAATCGATGAGCGACGCTCAGGATACTCCGCCCAGCGCCGCCGCCCGCAGACGCAGCGGCGGCACGCGCAGGCTCCTCCTCTGGCTGCTGACGGGCCTGCTTGCCCTGGTGGCGGCGGTCCTCGGCGCCCTGGGCTGGGCGCTCGGCACCGAATCCGGTCTGCGCGCACTGGCCGCCGCGGCACAACGCGGCACCGACGGCGCGCTCACCATCGTCGAGCCGGCCGGCCGGCTGCTCGGTCCGCTGCGCATCGAGGCGCTGCGCTACGAGAGTGCCGACCTGCACCTGAACCTGAGCGAGCTCGTGCTCGACTGGCAGCCACGCCGCCTGCTCGAGCGCCGTGTCGTCATCGACCATCTGGCTGCAGCGCGGGTCGAGGTCGCGCAGCGAAGCAGCGAGGCACCCGCCGCCGCGCCCGTACCGCCGACGAGCCTCGAACTGCCGGTGGCGGTCGAGCTCGCGCGCCTCGAACTGGGCGTCTTCGAACTGCGCGAGCTCGGTGCCGACGAAGCGGCGGATTCCGGCCGGGTGATCGCCGCACCGGCGCAGGACGGGGCCGGCCCCGAGGCGGCCGCGCCCGCCATCGTTTTCGGCTTCACCGAGCTCGAGGCGGCCCTCGACAGTGACGGCGTGCAGCATCGCATCCACCGCTTCGCGCTGACGCTGCCGCAGGGGCGGGCCGAGCTCGCCGGCGAGCACGCGGGCGCCTCGCCCTTCGCGCTGTCGGCGCAGGGGCGTTTCGACGGCGAGCAGGATGGC
>JBFGUQ010000295.1:0-3969 GCA_041565515.1 Rhodocyclaceae bacterium
GCTCGCGCTCGCCGACGCGCTCGAGCTCGCCGAATTCGCGCTCGTGGGCCACAGCATGGGCTCGCTCGTTGCACTTGCGAGCGCGGCCGGCGCACCCGACCGTGTCACGCGGCTGATCCTGGTGGGCAGCGTCGCGCCCATGCCGGTGGCGCCTTTCGTGCTGGACGCCGCGCGTGACAATCCGGCCTACGCCCACGAGTTGATCAACAAGTTTTCCTTTGCCCCGCCCGAGGTGCATGGCGAAGCACGCCACCGGCTGCTCACCCAAGGCAATACACTGCGCATGCAGCGACAAGCGCCCGCCACGCTGCTGGTCGACATGCTTGCGTGCAACGCCTGGCAAGGCGGCCTGCAGGCGGCAGCCAGGGTACACTGCCCGACGCTGCTCGCATGCGGCGCGCTCGACCGCATGACGCCTCCCGATGCGGCAAAGCCGCTACTCGCGGCCCTGCAGAGCGGCGAAGGCGGCGCGCAGATGATCGTTATTCCCGGCACCGGCCACGCAATGATGGACGAGGCGCCGGCCGAACTGAGCAAGGCCATACGGGGGCACTGCCTGGCGCAAGAAAGATAAAGCCCCCGTTCCGCTGCCCCTGAAAAAAGGCCCCACATGGAGACACATATGCCGCAGCCGAACGAACCCCAGCCCGAAATCCCGAAAGCCGCAGGTAGCGCGCCCGACGTGGGTCAGGGCCTGCCCTTCCCGCGCGTGCGCGACGTCCCGATCAGCGCCCCCCTGCGCTGGGTCGGGCGTGGCCTGTCGGACTTCAAGTCGTGTCCGATCCCGAGCCTGTTCTATGGCTTCTGCTTCGCCGCGATGGGTCTGCTGATCACCTTCGTCTTCGAGCATGCCTACGAGTACACCTCGGCGCTGACCTCCGGCTTCCTGCTGCTCGGCCCTTTCCTGGCCATGGGTCTTTATGAAATCAGCCGCCGCCACGAGCTCGGGCAACACTGCGCGCTCGGGCCGACCCTCATGGTGTGGCGGCGCAACGCCGGCAACATCGGCATCTTTGCCGTGGTGCTCGGCGTGCTGTTCCTGGTCTGGGCGCGCGCCTCGCTAGTGGTGTTCGCCCTCTTCTACACCAACGAGATGCCGAACCTGTCGGGCTTTCTCGAACAGGTTCTGCGCTTCGAGAACTTCGAGTTCCTGGGCGTGTATTTCGGCGTCGGCCTGCTCTTCGCCTTCATCGTCTTCGCCGCCAGCGTGGTTTCGATCCCGCTGATGCTCGACCGCAACCAGGACGCCATCACCTCGATGCTGGCCAGCTTCGGCGCGCTGGCGCGCAATCCCGGCGCCATGATCGTGTGGGCGCTGCTGATCGTGTCGCTGACGATCATCGGCTTCCTGACCTTCCACGTCGGGCTGGTGATACTGATGCCGCTGGTCGGCCACGCCACCTGGCACGCCTATCGCGACCTGGTCGAGCCGCTCCCCGCCGGCGATGCCTAGGGGCTTGTCCGCTCCAGTTCGAGCACTACCGGCTGGTGGTCGGACGCGTCGGTGTCGGCCAGCACCTCCAGGCCACGCACGCACTGCCCGAGGTCGGCGCTGACGAAGAAGAAATCGCAGCAGTAGGCGTGGCCCGGCCACTCCGCGCCATGCAGGCCGACGGTCGGCGGGTGCGGCGCATCGCCGTGCAGGATTCGCCAGGCGTCGCACCAGCCGGACACCCCGCCGGCGAGCGACCGCTGCAGCCGCCGGTATTCGGCCGACCCGGGCTGGCAATTGAAGTCGCCGCACAGCACTGCCGACAGCGGGCGCGGCCGGGCCGCGAACGCCGGGTTCTTCTCCCGCCGGTCCCGACGCACCGCCGCATGGCTGGCCGCCTCCTCCTGCAGCGCCCGCAGCGCGCCGACCTGAGCACGACGCTGGCGCTGCGAGTAGTACTCCAGGTGGGTGGTCAGCACGCGAAGCCCGCCTCGCGGCGAATCCAGGACCGCCTCGATGCACACCCGTGCCATGCCGGGCAAGGCGCCATCGCCCGGATAAGGCAGCTGGTGGCGGAAGACCTGGTCCACCGCCACCCGGGACAGCAGCAGGTTGCCGAACTGCGCACGACCACCCTCGCCATCCGGCACATCGAGGGCTGCCGCATACACCGGTGCATGATCGGGAAAGGCGCCGGCCAGCAGCGCAAGTTCGTCCTCGCGCGCACCGCCGGGCAGGCCCGGGAAATTGCGTGCGACCTCCTGCAGGCAGATGACTTCCACCGCACCGGCATGCCGTATGGCGGCGATCGTGCGGTCGAGATCCACCCGGCCGTCTGCTCCGCGACCCCATTGGATGTTCCAGGTCATGATGCGCATGTCGTTCCTCCGCCCGCCCTCATCCTTCGATATTAGCGCCGCCAACCGCGGGTATCGACCACCGGCGCGACAGGTCATAATCAGGCACCGGTCGCACCGACCGGCCTACGCACGGCATCGCGAGCATGCACGACCATTCACACTCACACGAACCCCACCCGGCAGCCGATTCCGCGGCCGCAGGCGTGCGACAAGGGCACGATCATGGACATGGGCACGGCCACCGCGATCATTCCGCGAGTCGCTGGCTGCCACTCGCACTTGCCTTGACGCTCGGATTCGCAGCGGTGGAGGCGCTGGCCGGCTGGTGGTCCGGCTCGCTGGCGCTGCTGGGCGACGCCGGGCACATGGTGACCGATGCGCTGGCGCTCGGGCTGGCCGCGCTGGCCGCATGGATCGCACGTCGGCCCGCAAGCGCACGCCACTCCTTCGGCCTGCCGCGGGTGGAGTCACTCGCGGCGCTGGTCAACGCCTTGTTCATGCTCGTCGTCGTCGCGGCCCTGCTGTGGCAGGCCGTGCTGCGCCTGGGCGAACCGCGCGCCATCGCCGGCGAGACGGTGACCATCGTCGCCCTCGTCGGCCTGGTGCTCAACCTGGTCGTGGCCTGGCTGCTGACGCGCGGAGAGGGCGATCTCAACACCCGCGGCGCATTGCTCCACGTGCTGGGTGACCTCCTCGGCTCGGTGGCCGCGCTGGCCTCGGGCCTGGTGATCCAGTTCACCGGCTGGACGCCGATCGACCCCTTGCTGACGATGCTGATCTGCGGCCTCATCCTCGCGTCCACGCTGTCGCTGCTGCGCAACGTCGTCCACACCCTGCTCGAGGGCGTGCCCGACGGCTTGTCGCTGCCCGAAGTGGGGCGAACGATGGCAGCGGTCGAAGGCGTGCACTCGGTGCACGACCTTCACATCTGGAGCCTGGACTCGCGCCACCCCGCATTGTCGGCGCACGTGGTGTTCACCGATGCCGGACGCTGGCCGGCCATCCTGGAGGCCCAGCGCGCCCTGTTGCGACAGCGCTTCGGCATCGAACACGTCACGCTGCAGCCCGAACTGCCGCCCGCAGCACCCCTGGTGTTCTCGCCCCGGCATTCCCCACCGCGGGCCGATCGTCGATAATCGGCCCCTGACCCAAAGGAAGCTCTCCCATGCACTCGGCCCAGGAACTGGTCAGCCAGATCGAGGCACTGGCCTCTCTGCCCACTGTCTATGAACGTATTCGGGACCAGCTCGACGCGCCCGACGGTTCGGTGCTGGAGGTGGCCCGACTGGTGTCGGCCGACCCGGCGCTCACGACCCGATTGCTGCGGCTGGTAAACAGCGCCCTGTACGGTTATGGCGGCAATATCGACACCGTCGAGCGCGCCGTGCAGATCCTCGGCCTTCAGCAGGTGCACGACCTCGTGCTGGCGATGTCGATCAACGCCGCCTTTGCCCGGATCAGGCCCGAGGGCCTCGACATGAATGCCTTCTGGCGCGGCAGCGTGATGTGCGCGCTGGCCTCGCGCGACATCGCCCGAAGGTGCGACCTGCCGGCGGCCGAGCGCATGTTCGTGATCGGCCTGCTTGCCGATATCGGCCACCTGGTGATGTACCAGACCCTGCCGGGGCTGGCGGCCGAGGCCCGCGATGCGGCCGAACGCAGCGGCGAAGCACTGCA
>JBFGUQ010000296.1:0-3960 GCA_041565515.1 Rhodocyclaceae bacterium
ATCTTGATCTCGATCTGGCGCGCATGGGCGAGGTACTGGATGCTCACGCCGAAGCGGCCGCTGGCCACCTGCTTCATCGAGCATTCGCGCTCGCTGCCGAAGCGGTCCTGGTGCTCGCCGCCCTCCCCGGTGCCGGACTTGCCCCCGATCCGGTTCATGGCGACGGCGAGGGCTTCGTGGGCCTCGCGCGACAGCGAGCCGAAGGACATCGAGCCGGTGGCGAAGCGGCGCATGATCGCCTCCTCCGGCTCAACCTCCTCCACCGCCACCGCACCCGAAGGCGCCGGAACGAATTCGAGCAGGCCGCGCAGGGTCTGCAGTCGCCCGTCCTGTTCATTGACGTGGCTGGCGAACTGGCGGTAGGCCTGCTCGTCACCCGTCTGCGCGGCCTGCTGCAGCTTGCCGATCGTGAGCGGATTCCACTGGTGGATTTCGCCGTCGCGCCGCCAGTAGAACTCGCCGCCCTGCTCCAGCGCCAGGTTCGCCGCGGGTGCAGGATCGAAGGCATGGCGGTGGCGCGCGCGCAGTTCGCGCTCGATCTGCTCCAGGCCGAGCCCGGGGATCGCGCAGGGGGTGCCGGCAAAACAGGCGTCCACCAGCTCAGGGTCCAGTCCCACGGCCTCGAACACCTGCGCCCCCTTGTAGCCCTCCAGCGTGGAGATGCCCATCTTGGCCATGACCTTGAGCAGCCCGCCCTCCACCGCCTTGCGGTATGCCCGGCGTGCGGCGGCGGCATCGCACTCGAGCACGCCCTCGGCCACGAGCTGGTCGACGCTGCGCCAGGCGAGCCAGGGGTGTACGGCGTCGGCACCGTAGCCGAAGAGGGTGCAGAAATGGTGCACAAGGCAGGGCTCGCCGCTATCGATCACCAGGCCGGTGGCGATGCGCAGGCCCTTGCGCAGCAGGTGGTGATGCACCGCGCCGGTGGCCAGCAGGCTGGGGATGGGCAGGCGCGACGGCCCTGTAGCCCGGTCGGACAGGATGATGATCTCGCAGCCATCCTTCACCGCCCGCTCGGCCGCCTGCCGCAAGGCCTCCAGCGCGCCGGCGAGGCTCTGGTCGGGGGAGAAGCCGAGATCCAGCGTGCGTGCGTGGATGCCGTCGGCGGCCAGTCGGCCGAGGGCGGCGAGCTCCGCTGCGGTCAGTACCGGGGAGTCGAGAAAGACGCGGTGACAGTGCGCAGGCGTGGCATCGAGCAGGTTGCGCTGGCGCCCGAGGTGGCTGCCGAGATCGGTGACCAGGGCCTCGCGCAGGTAGTCGATCGGCGGATTGGAGACCTGGGCGAAGAGCTGGGTGAAGTAGTGGAACAGCGGCCGGGCGCGGCCCGACAGCGCCGCCGGCGGCGTGTCGTTGCCCATCGCCCCGAGCGGGTCCTTGCCCTCGTCGGCCATCGGCAGCAGCAAGGCGCGCAGCGTCTCCAGGGTATAGCCGAACAGCCCTTGCTCGCGCTGCAGCGGGTCGGTCCGGGTGTCGTCCGCTGCGCCGGTGTGGGCGCTCGCACCGCGAGCCTCATCGGGCCGCGGCGCTTCGAGTCGATCCGCCAGCCGGATGCGCTGCGCCGCGAGCCAGCTCGCGTACGGCGGCGCGGTGAGGCTGGCAAAGACCTCGTCCTCGGCCACCAGTCCCCGCCCGCGGGTATCGGCCAGCAGCAGCTGTCCCGGCCCGAGGCGGCCCTTTCGCACGATGCGCTCTACCGGGATGTCCAGCAGGCCGGTCTCGCTGCCCAGCACCAGCCAGTCGTCGTCGGTCACCCACAGCCGACAAGGACGCAGGCCATTGCGATCGAGTACGGCGGCGACCTGTTCGCCGTCGCTCGCCACCACCAGCGCCGGGCCGTCCCACGGTTCCATCAGGGTCGCGTGGAAGTCGTAGAAGGCCCGCCGCGCCGGGGCCATGCCCTCGTCCTTGCGCCAGGCCTCGGGGATCATCATGCGCAGGGCATGGGGCAGGCTGCGGCCGGACTCGAGCAGCAGTTCGAGGACGCTGTCGAAGGTGGCCGAATCGCTGGCGTCCTCGGCGACGAGGGGCCCAAGGCCGGCCAGGTGCGCGCCCAAGCGCGGCGAGGCCAGCGCCGGCTCGCGTGCCCTCATCCAGTTCTTGTTGCCGCGAAGGGTGTTGAACTCGCCGTTGTGCACCGTGCAGCGATAGGGGTGGGCCAGCGGCCAGGCGCCCATGGTGTTGGTGGAGAAGCGCGAGTGCACCAGCACCAAGGCCGACACGACCCGCGGGTCGGACAGCTCCGGGTAGTAGGTCCGCAACTGGGCGGCGGTGAGCAGTCCCTTGTAGACGAGACGGCGCCGGTCGAGCGAGCAGACATGGAACGACGCTGCCGCGCCGTCTTGGCGTGCGAGCTGGTCGAGGCGGCGGCGCAGCAGGTAGAGGCCCGCATCGAGCGCCTGAGGGTCAAGCGGGCCGCGCGGGACGACGAAGAACTGGCGTACCGCCGGCTCGCTCGCCCGCGCGGTGCGACCCAGGCCGGCGGCATCGGTCGGGACGACACGCCAGGCCACGAGTTCGAAGCCCGCCTGCGCGGCCAGCGCCTCGATCCGCCTGCGCGCGAGCGCCTCGGCCCGTGCCTCGCGTGGCAGGAAGGCCTGCCCGATGCCATAGGCGTCAGGCCCGGGCAGGCCCGCTACCTCGGCGGCGAGAAAGTCGTGGGGCTTCTGCAGCAGCATCCCGGCGCCGTCGCCCGTCCCCTCCTCCGCTCCGCGGGCACCGCGATGCGCCAGGTTGGCGAGCATCGTGAACCCGGCCTCGACGAGGTCGTGGCGCCTGCGGCCCCGCAGATCGACGACCACCCCGACGCCGCAACTGGCGCGGTCGTGCTGCGGGTCGGCGAGACCCGGCGGAGTGCGGTTCCGGCGCATGCGTCAGCCCCCCGGTGCACATCGGACAGCCCCTGCACGCGTCGTGCGCGAGGCTTGGGACGCGGCCGGCCAAACGGCTCGAGGACGGCAATCGCCTCGCCACCCCGCCCTCGACCGGACCCTGCCCGAGGGGGCATGGATGCGGGACGGGAGCGGCGTGCCGGCTGCCGGTCGCGCGACTCTTTCGATTATAGGAAATGGCCGCGCCCGGTCCGCCCTCGCGTTTGCGAGACCGCCCCTGCCGCCCTTCGTGTCCCTGCCTGGCCGTGTGTAAGATCGGGGTCGGTGCAGCGACAAACGGAACTAGGGCGGGACCACAGCGGAGGACACTCGAACCATGAACGAAAAGCATCTCGAAACTGCCTACCTGGCCGGCGGCTGCTTCTGGGGCATGCAGGAGCTGCTGCGAAAGATCCCCGGTGTCGTCGACTCGGAGGTGGGCTACACCGGCGGCTGGCTGGAAAACCCCCGGTACGAAGACACGCATGACTCGCGCTCCGGCCACGCCGAAGCGGTGAAGGTCGTGTTCGACCCGGCCCGGCTCAGCTTCGCGTCCCTGTTGAAGGACGCGTTCTTTCGCATGCACGATCCGACCACGCCGAATCGTCAGGGCAACGATGCGGGGACCCAGTACCGTTCCGCGATCTTCTTCACCAGCGAGGCGCAGAAGGAGACCGCTTTGCAGGTGGTCGAGGAGGTGAGCGCCGCCGGGCTATGGCGTCGGCCGATCGTCACCGAGATCGCAGCCTTCACCAAATGGTGGCCGGCGGAGGACTATCACCAGGACTATCTGGCGAAACATCCGGGCGGCTATACCTGCCACGTCATGCGCTGAAGCCGGCCGCGCCAGTCACGACGGGCTGGCCAGGGGCAGGTTCAGCAGCAGGTTTTGCGGCTTGAGCCTGAAGCTGCCGTCGGCGGTCGTCGCCATGGCGAGGTAGACCGGCCGGCCGGCGACATCGGCGCGCATCTGCGCCGGGTCGTCGAAGCTCAGCTTGAACAGGCTGATCAGGCGCTGCATGCGCTCGGGCTCGACCTCGCGCCCCTCGTAGAGGTCGTCGAGCAGCCGGCTGGCCTCCGCATCGAGCCCTAC
>JBFGUQ010000297.1:0-3958 GCA_041565515.1 Rhodocyclaceae bacterium
GCTAACGTCCTGGTGGGCATGCGGCCGAGCATGATCCTTCCGGGCGGGGATTCAAAGCGCGATCCGACCACCGGTCCGCAGCTCGGGACCCGAGGAGGGGCTACCCCGTCCGGCCCGCGCAGCCGCACGGCATGCGAGCGCGGTGGCCGCGAAAGTCCAGGGCCGGACCGCACGCGCAGGGGGCGCGCCACCTGCCCTGCCGCTGCTTCGTCTCACTGGTCGTCCGGCCTCGTCTTCTTCCTGCTTCGCGCCTTCTTCCTGTTGCGCAACGCCGCTTCGCAGGCCAGCGTGGCCCATCTTTTCGCCTCCGCGCGATCGTCGAAGATTCCTTCCGGGGCCATGAAATACGACATCTTCGTCGGCTTGCCGCGCTTGAGGTATTCGAACTGCTGCAGATCGTGGCGCAGGAAATGGTGCGCCGATTCGGCATCGGCCTTCAGGTACAGGACGTCGTCGGCGACGAGGGCGAACATCAAGTCCTCGTGATAGACACCATAGCCGCCGAACATCCGGCGCGCGCTTACCGGCCCGAAATCCTGGAACACCTCGCCGAGATGGGCGACGAACTCGCTCTGCGCTTTCATGTCTGGCTCCACGCCCTCGGGCAGTCGCGGCAGCACCGCGCAATTGCGCGATGATCGAGCGCTTGACCTGCTTCGTGAAGGCGCCGTCGCATGTCGAATCCCCTACGGCGCGAGCCTGCAGAAGAGGCAATAGAGATACATCTGTTCGATCCCGCCCGGCGTGACATGCACTTCCTTGTGGTGGCGCCGCAGTTCGAATCCGTCGCCCAGTGCGTCTTCCAGCGCTGTCGGGCTGTAGCGCCTCACGGCAAGGCCGCTGCACCTGGGCGGTGCTTCCTCGGCGAACACGCCAATGATCATGTGCCCGCCGGGCTTGATTGCCTCGAGCGCATTGTCCCGATATCCGCGCTGCTGCTCGGGAGCGGTGAGAAAGTGGAAAACGGCCCTGTCGTGCCAAAGATCGTAATGGCGCGGCGGCAAACGGACCGTGGCGATGTCGCCAGCCATCCAGGTCACCCGTCTGGCCTTGTCTGCAAGTCCGGCCCTCGCGGCCGACAACGCAGCGTCCGAGATATCCAGGACCGTGATCGACCGGTGTCCGGCCGCCAACAGATCGGCCGCCAGCGTCGATGTGCCACCGCCAACGTCGATGATCGGAGCGTCCTCGCCGAGTGCGAGCGCCTCGATCCAGGCGAGCGAGGTCTGCAGGTGCGGCTGGTACCAACCCAGCGCCTCGGCCGGCCGGGTCGAATACACGCGCTCCCAGTGCTCCTTGCGGCTCATTTCGGTTCCGCCAGGCGGTCCTCGCTTGTCTTTTCGGTCCAGTGGCAGCGCCGATCAGCACCGCGAGACGACGCGGGCGATCGACTCCTTGAAGAGGCGAAATCCCATCCGCTCGTAGAGGCGGTGGGCGGCGGCGTTGCTGCTCATCACGTGCAGGAAGGGCGCCTCGTGGCGCTGCATCTGCCGACGGACCAGCTTCAGTACCAGCCGTCGCGCCAGCCCGCGGCCCTGGAAGTCCGGATGCGTGCAGACGCCGCTGATCTCGCGCAACGTGCCGGCATGCATGCGCTCGCCGGCCATGGCCACCAGGCGCTTGTCCTCGAAGAAGCCGAAGTACTCGCCGAGTTCCAGGGCCCGCGGCCCGAATGGGCCTGGATGGGTCAGCCCGGTCAGCTCCAGTGCCTGTGGCACGTGCTCCGGGCCGAGCCGGACCGCCTCGGGTGCCTCGTCGGTGGCAGGCATCGAGGCCCCCCAGGTCATTCTCAGCAGGGTGGCCTCGGCCTCGATCTGCCAGCGGGCTGGCGCTGTGCCGACCCAACCATCGCAGTAGAGGCGTTCGCCCGGCTCGCAATAGCGCAGCAGGGCATCGAAGTCCGGCCGGTCGCTCTCGGCGAACGCGACGATCGGCGGGAAGCCTGCAGCGTACCGGCGCGCGGTGTCGGTGCCGGTGGCATGCTTCGCGTGCGGGCCGGCGAGGGTATGCCAGGCGATGTTCTCCAGAAACTGCGTCATGGTGACTCGAGCGCGGGTGCGATGAAGCTGCGGCAGCTAATTGAAATTATAGGGCCCTGCGGTGGATTCGCTCGCGGTGGGTGGCCGGCCCGACTTCGCGCGAGCCGGACCGGGCCTCAGCGGCAGTGCGTGGCCGGCAAAACCGCAGCAGACCCAGCCGGGAATCGTCATGAGCGCGAAGGCCGGCGAGGCGACGGCGAGGAGGGTGCCGCCAGCGCCATCGTCACCAAGCGTCCCGCTCGCCGGTTTCGAGTCAGGAACCGACGCGGGCGACCGCCTCGATCTCGACGCGTGCCCCGGTGGGCAGGGCAACGACCTGCACGGTGGAGCGTGCCGGGCGGTGCTCGCCGAAGCGGCGGGCGAAGACCGCGTTCATGTCGGCAAACTCGGCCAGGTCGGTCATGAAGACGGTGACCTTGATCACTCGCGCCAGGGCGCTGCCGCAGCTGCCCAGGATGGCTTCGAGGTTGTCGAATACCTGCTCGGTCTGCGCCGCTATGTCGCCCTCGATCTTCTGGCCGTCCACGGATAGTGGGATCTGGCCGGAAGTGAAGACCAGGTCTCCGACGACGATCGCCTGGGAGTAGGGGCCGATGGCCTGCGGCGCGTCGGTGGTGGAAATGATCTGCATGTCTTGTGTCTCCTCTGTTGTGAACATCGAATCGGTCATGGCTCAGTGGTAACGGGCGACCGTGAGGCCGTCCATGCTGATTTCGGGCTTTCGTCCGCTCAGCAGGTCGGCCATGACCCGACCGGTACCGGCGGCCATGGTCCAGCCCAGCGTACCGTGGCCGGTGCTGAGGTAGAGGTCGGGGTAGCGCGTCTCTCCGATGATTGGCGTGCCGTCGGGGGTCATTGGCCTCAGGCCGGTCCAGAACTCGGCCTTCGACACCTCTCCGCCCCGGGGGAACAGATCGCCCACCACGAACTCGAGCGTGCTGCGACGGGACTGGTCGAGATGCAGGTCGTAGCCGGAGAGCTGGGCCGTGCCGCCGACGCGAATGCGGTCGCCCAGGCGCGTCACCGCAACCTTGTGGGTCTCGTCCATGATGGTCGACTCGGGCGCCATGGCCGCGTCGCTGATCGGCACCGTGATCGAGAAACCCTTCACCGGATAGACCGGGATGTCGATGCCGATCGGCTTGAGCAGCAGCGGCGAATAGCTGCCCAGCGCCACGATGTACTTGTCCGCCTTGAGAACGCCGGCGTCGGTGCGTACGCCGGTGATGCGGTCACCCTCGCGCTCGATGCCGAGGATGTTCGTGCCAAAGCGGAAGGCCGCGCCATCGGCCTCTGCCATCCTGGCGAGCGCGGTGGTGAACTTGAAGCAGTCGCCGGTCTCGTCGCCCGGCAGGCGCAGCGCGCCGACGAACTTGTCCTTGACGAGTGCCAGCGCCGGCTCGTAAGCGAGATACGCATCGCCTTCCAGGATCTGGAAGGAGACCCCATGGTGCTTCAGGATCTCCACGTCCTTGCCGACGCCGTCGAGCTGCTTCTGTGTCCGGAACAACTGCAGCGTGCCCTTGCTGCGCTCGTCGTAGCCGATGCCCGTGTCGCGGCGGAGTTCCTGCAGGCAGTCGCGGCTGTACTCGGCCAGGCGCACCATGCGCGCCTTGTTCTCGCGATAGCGCGCCTCGGTGCAGTTGCGCAGCGTGGAAAGACCCCAGCGCCACATGGCGGGATCGAGCATCGGCTTGATCACCAGCGGGCTGTGGTGCATCAGCAGCCACTTGATCGCCTTCATCGGCACGCCCGGGCCCGCCCATGGCGAGGAATAGCCGGGCGACACCTCGCCGGCATTGGCGTAGCTGGTCTCAAGCGCCGGGCCGGGCTGGCGGTCGATGACGGTCACCTGATGACCGGCGCGGGCCAGGTAATACGCCATCGAGGTGCCGATCACGCCACTGCCGAGAATGAGC
>JBFGUQ010000298.1:0-3957 GCA_041565515.1 Rhodocyclaceae bacterium
GGCCGGTCGACCAGCACATCAAGGGCCTGCAGGCGATGGGGGCCGACGTGCGTGTCGAACACGGCTACGTCCACGCCACCGTGCCGCGCCTCAAGGGCGCGCGCCTGTTCACCGACATGGTGACCGTGACCGGGACCGAGAACCTGATGATGGCGGCCTGCCTTGCCGCTGGCGAGACCGTGATCGAGAACGCCGCGCGCGAGCCCGAAGTGGTCGATCTCGCCAACTGCCTGGTGGCCATGGGGGCGCAGGTCTCCGGCGCCGGGTCGGACGTGATCCGCATCCGCGGCGTGGACAAACTGCACGGCGCAACCCACCGCATCATGCCCGACCGCATCGAGACCGGAACCTACCTGTGCGCGGCCGCAGCCACCGGCGGCGAGGTTCGACTCACCGGCACGTCGACCTGCTATCTCGATGCCGTGGTCGACAAGCTGATGGACGCTGGCTGCGAGATCGTCTCCGAACGCGATGCCATCCGCCTGACAGCACCGGCCCGGCTCAACGCGGTGAGCCTGCGCACCTCGCCTTACCCCGCGTTTCCGACGGACATGCAGGCGCAGTTCATGGCGATCAACTGCGTGGCGAATGGCGTGGCGATGATCCGCGAGACGATCTTCGAGAACCGTTTCATGCACGCGGTGGAGTTGCAGCGTCTCGGCGCGGACATCCACATCGACGGCAACACCGCCGTGGTGCAGGGTGTGGCCAGGCTGGAAGGTGCGACCGTCATGGCGACCGACCTGCGTGCCTCGGCCAGCCTCGTGGTGGCCGGCCTGGTCGCCGAGGGCGAGACCCTGATCGAGCGCATCTACCATCTCGATCGCGGCTACGAGGGCCTGGAGTCCAAACTCCAGGCCCTGGGCGCGAAGGTGCGGCGGGTGAGCTAGGCGGCATCCGGCGCCGATTGCTGCGCACCGGCACGGCAAGGGCGGTGCCGGGTGCCGCAGTTGCACCGGCCGCGCGGAACTCGATCGACGCCATGGCGGGTTACAATATTTGCCCCACAGATCAAGGCTTTTCACGTGTCCAGCATCACGCTCGCCCTGTCCAAGGGCCGCATTTTCGAAGAGACATTGCCGCTGCTCGAGGCGGCCGGCATACGCCCGACCGATAACCCGGAGTCGTCGCGCAAGCTCATCATCGGCACCAACCGGCCGGACGTGCGCCTCGTCATCGTGCGCGCGACCGATACGCCCACCTATGTGCAGTACGGTGCCGCCGATCTGGGGATCGCCGGCAAGGACGTGCTGCTCGAGCACGGCGGTGCCGGCCTGTATCAGCCGCTCGATCTCAACATTGCCCGCTGCAGGCTGTGCGTGGCGGTGCGCAATGGCTTCGACTACGTTGCGGCGACCCGCCCGGGCGGGCGTATCCGGGTGGCGACGAAGTACATCAACGCGGCCAAGGCCCACTTCGCCGGCAAGGGCATGCATGTGGACCTGATCAAGCTCTACGGTTCGATGGAGCTGGCGCCGCTGGTCGGTCTCGCCGACGCCATCGTCGATCTGGTGTCCACCGGCGGTACGCTGCGGGCCAACAACCTCGAGGAGGTCGAAGACATCATGCCGATCAGCGCGCGCCTGATCGTCAACCAGGCCTCGCTCAAGCTCAAGCGCGAATTGCTGCAGCCGGTGCTCGACGCCTTCGCCGGCGCGGTGAAGACCTGAGGCACCCACCATGAGCCAGACGCCGATCCGTCGCCTCGACGCCCGCGACGCCGAGTTTCTCTCCACCCTCGATGCGCTGCTCGCCTTCGAGTCCGAAGCCGACGAACGAATCGACGCCGCGGTCAGCGAGATCCTGCGCGCGGTGCGAACCGCCGGCGATGCCGCGGTGGTCGAATACACGCGCCGCTTCGATCAGCTCGAGGTCGGCGCAATGGCCGAGCTCGAGCTGCCGAAAGCGGAATTGCGTGCCGCACTCGACGGCCTCGGTGCCGAGCAGCGCGAGGCGCTGACCGTCGCGGCCGATCGCGTGCGCCTCTACCATGAACGGCAGAGGGCCGAGTCGTGGGAATACACCGAAGCCGACGGCACCCGGCTCGGGCAGAAGGTGACGCCGCTCGACCGCGTCGGCCTCTATGTGCCGGGCGGGCGGGCGTCCTATCCCAGCTCCGTGCTGATGAACGCGATTCCGGCCAAGGTGGCGGGCGTCGGCGAACTGATCATGGTCGTGCCCACGCCGCGCGGCGAGAAGAACCCGCTGGTGCTGGCCGCGGCCGCGATCACGGGCGTCGACCGCGTATTCACCATCGGCGGGGCGCAGGCAGTGGCGGCGCTGGCCTACGGCACGCAGACCATCCCGCAGGTGGACAAGATCGTCGGCCCGGGCAACGCCTATGTGGCCGAGGCCAAGCGCCGGGTGTTCGGGACCGTCGGCATCGACATGGTGGCGGGCCCGTCGGAGGTGCTGATCATATCGGACGGCAGTGGCCATGCCGACTGGGTGGCGATGGATCTGTTCGCCCAGGCCGAGCACGACGAACTCGCGCAATCGATCCTGCTGTGCACCGACGCCAACTTCATCGACGCCGTGCATGATTCGATCGACCGGCTGCTGCCGACGATGCCGCGTCGCGACACGATCGCCAGGTCGCTGGCGAACCGCGGCGCGCTGATCCACGTCGAGAGCCTGAAGCAGGCCTGCGCGATCGCCAACCGAATCGCGCCGGAGCACCTCGAGCTGGCGATGGAAGGCGCCGAGGCGTGGGTCGACGCGATCCGTCACGCCGGCGCGATCTTTGTCGGCCACTGGGCGGTGGAGGCCTTGGGCGACTACTGTGCCGGCCCCAACCACGTGCTGCCGACCATGCGCAGCGCGCGCTTCTCGTCCCCGCTCGGGGTGTACGACTTTCAGAAGCGCACCAGCATCGTGAACATTTCCGAGGCGGGTGCGCAGCACCTGGGGCGGGTGGCGTCGATCCTCGCGCACGGCGAGGGCCTTCAGGCACATGCGCGGTCGGCGGAGATGCGGCTGAAGGTCTGATGGCGCCGCACACGGGGCAAGCAAGGCAGCGCGTCCGGCGTGACCGGGGACTCATGGCGCCGGCGAGGGCTGTCTCCGCCGGCCAGGGGCGTGCTCGTTTGCATGCCCTCCGCCACGCCGCGTAGCGGCCGCCGGCGGAATCGATTGACCGGGCGCGCCCGGCGGATTCGGAGTCGGACCTTGCCTGTTCGTGCCTTGTTGGAGCAGCGTGGCTCAGGCGCCTGACCCGCCGTCTCGCCCCGGTGCCCGCTGCGGCAACCGTCCTCTCTCGACCTCTTCCCGGGACGACCCGGAGGCGGTGCAAATCAATCGGCCAGGATTTCCCGTAGCGCCGTCATCAAGATGTCGCACTGCTCGTCCGTTCCCACCGTGATGCGCAGGAACTGGTCGATACGCGGCTGGCGGAAGTGGCGGACGATGATCGCGCGCTGGCGCAGCGCGGCGGCGAGTTCCGCCCCGTCGTGACCGGGGTGGCGGGCGAAGATGAAGTTGGCGGCCGAGGGCAGGACCTCGAAGCCGAGTTCGCGCATCTGCGCCACCAGTCGCTCGCGGCTGGCGATGACCTTGCGGCAGCTGTCGCGGAAGTGCTCCTCGTCTTGCACCGAGGCGACCGCGCCGGCAATGGCAAGCCGATCCAGCGGATAGGAATTGAAGCTGTTCTTCACCCGCTCGAGCGCCTCCACGAGCTTGGCGTCGCCCACCGCGAAACCGACCCGCAGGCCGGCGAGCGAGCGGCTCTTGGAGAACGTGTGCACCACCAGCAGGTTCGGATAGCGGTCGACCAGCGCGATCGCGCTCTCGGCACCGAAATCCACATAGGCCTCGTCGATGACGACGACCGCATCGGGATTGCCCGCGACGACACGCTCGATGCCCGAGAGGGGCAGCGCACGGCCGGTGGGAGCGTTCGGATTAGGGAAGATGATCGCTCCGGCGCGCTCGTGGCCGCGTGGCAGATAGTCTTCGACC
>JBFGUQ010000299.1:0-3941 GCA_041565515.1 Rhodocyclaceae bacterium
AGGCCGGAGGGCCGGAACAGCAGCTTGAGCCCGCGCGCTCGCGCGGTCGGGCCGAAAGTCGCCTCGAGGTGCCGGAACAGCTCCGCCACCGCGAAGTCGCTGGCGGCAGGCACGACCACGCCCGCATCCAGCTTCGACAGATCGAGCAGATCGTTGAGGAGCTGGCTCAGGTTACCCACGCATTCGCGCAAGCCGGCGACCAGCTCGCCCTGGCTGGGCCCGAGCTTCTCGGCCAGGGCTTCGACGTAGAGCGAGATCGCGCACAGCGGCTGGCGCAGATCGTGGCTCGCGGCGGCGAGAAAGCGCGACTTCGCCTCGTTGGCGTGGTCGGCCGCCACCCGGGCGGCCTCGAGGCCCTCTATGCTCTCGCGCTGCGCCTCCTCCACCCGCTTGCGGTCGGTGATGTCCTGCACGATTCCGGCCATGCGCTCGACGGAACCGTCCGCGGCACAGCGTTGCTCGCCGGCAAACCAGATCCACCGCAGCTCGCCATCGGCGCGCCGAATGCGGCATTCGCCATCCCAGTTGCTGCTGTTCCTGGTCACGACCTCGAAGAGATGCGCGACCTTGGCCCTATCCTCCTCGATCACGTGCTCGAGGAACATGTCGTAGGTCCAGCGCGGCAGCAGGGCCTCGTAGCCGAAGATGCGATCATGCTCGATCGTGCGTTTCGCCTCGCCGGTGGCGAGATCGAGTTCCCAGCCGCCCGTGCGACTCGAACGCAATGCGAACTCGAGGCGCTGCTCCTTGTCCCGGAGTGCCGCCTCGGAATCACGCAGCGTCGCTTCTGCCAGCACGCGGTCGGTGGTCTCGATCGCGGCGCAGTAGAAACCGACGATTGCGCCGGACTCGTCCCGGGCCGGCGTCCACGAAAACGTGAACCAGCTCATCGGCCGCGCAGCGCGCCCGGCCAGGGCAACCGGAAGGTCCTGGAAGTGTTGCGCCTCGCCGGCCAGGGTGGCATCGACGACCGGGCGGAAATCGTCCCAGATCTCCGACCACAGCTCCGCATACGGCCTGCCCAGGCCCCGGGGGTGTTTGCTGCCCAGGATCGGGATGTAGCCGTCGTTGTACAGGGAGGTCAGCGCCGGCCCCCAAGCCAGGTAGGCCGGCTGCGCGCTGCCGAGCATCAGCGCGACGAGGGTGCGCAGGCTCTGGGGCCACTGGTCGATCGGCCCCAGCGGCGTCGTCGACCAGTCGAACGCGCGAATCCGCTCGGCCATTTCACCGCTCGCGCGAAGCCACTTCGCCGAGTTGGCCGCTCCTGCGGCGCTCGAATCACTGTCGACCGGCCCGAAAGTCCTCATGGCATTCCAGCTTGCATGGCAGCGTCCCAAGCGCGCTGCGGCACATCCACCCTGGAGGCGCCCCACGGGCTGCGCACTCGGGTTTCGCCCAATGGCGGATGCGCAAATGATGTTACCGGACGCTCGCGAGTACGGCGAGGGCGGCGAGGGCGGCGAGGGCGGCGCCAACAGCGAATCCGCCCCGGCCATTCGATCCCGGCCTATTTCAGAGGATGGGCGATCAGCACGAAATCGCGGCCCGGGGCATGGCAGCCAGAGCACAGCGGCACACCGTTCGCCTGGGCGACGACGCTGGCGCCGGCGCTCGTCCCGAGTATCTCGTACCAGTACCAGCCCTTGCCGCCCTCGCTGTCGCTCGAGGTCTTCACCGACACCGCCCAGCCCGAAAGCTTGCCCTCGGCGTCGAACAACTCCTTCACGGCCGCCGCCCCCTTCGGATGCGCACTCGCGTTCGCGGCAAGGGACGCGTCGAGCGCCGGATTCAGGTAGGCGACGACCTGCGCGGGATGCGGCCCGAGCGACTTGTGCGGCGCCGACTCCCGCGTCCACTGCTTGTAGCTCCCGGCCTGCAGCCACTGCAGCAGCGCGGCGCCATCGGTCGGTGGCACCTCGGCGGACTGCGCGTGAGCCGGCAGCGCGGCGAAGGCGGCGGTCGTGACGGCGAGGGCGGCGAGAAAGGCGTGGCAGTTCATCGGGCGTTCTCCTGCGATGGGGTGTTCGGCTGGCGAACCGGTCCAGATCGCACTGGTGAACGCCGCCAATGTGCGTTCGATCGATCGGCGCGATGTCGGCCGCAGCACCGGCTGGATCCGTCGCAGGGATCGCGCTCGCCCTTCGCCCGGCGTCGGAGCAGGCGAAAGGACAGCACCCACCCGGACAAGCTCCGAGCACGCGCCACGCCCTCCCGGTCACATCTGTTGAACATAGCCGATGTCTGGCGGCGTGCAAGCGCCCGACGGGCCCGGACGGCTTCCGGGAGGACCTCGACCACGCACCGGGCGAGGGTGGACAGCGTCGACGAGCGCCGGGCAGGGCGCGCTACTCGCCCTGCCCGGCACCCGCCTCGTCGAAGTCGGCGCAGTTCAGCGGCAGCCGCAGAACTCCGTTGCGCGCGGCGCAAAACGTTGGCGATACGCAGCTGAAATCCACTGCATCAGTGCCTTGCGGAACATGCCGGGCGCGCGCTGGATGGCATCACGGCGCAAGATGTCCGCGTGTTGGCGATGGTGATCGAAGGCATCCGGATCTATGGTGGGCATCGTATTCTCCCGTCTTGGATGCATGCGAAAGCGCATGCGACGAGTGCAGATTAATGCGCCGCTGGAAACTTGGACACGACCGCAGCCGGGAAGGGGCTTTGCATGAAACGCAAAACAGAATCACCCATCCAGATCGACGAGACCATACCCCAGATCAATCCGGGCGACCTGGCGATGCTGATTCGCGCTGCCGAACTTGGCAGCTTTTCCGCAGTTGCCCGCGAACGCGACCTTCCGACCTCGAACGTGTCCCGCGCCGTCCAGCGTCTCGAGAAAGCCTGGAAGGTCAGTCTGCTTCGCCGATCCACGCACGGCCTGAGCGTGACCCCGGAAGGGAGCGTGGCGATCGAACTGGGACGCCAGAGCCTGGCAGCACTGGCGGAGATCGGCTCCCAGCTGGCGTCGCCGCGCCAGCAGATCACCGGCACCGTGCGCCTCGCCCTCAGTGCCGCATTTGCCGAAAGCCTCGTCGTGCCGGCACTGCCGGCGCTGGCAGAACGCCACCCCGCCCTGCGCCTCGAACTGCTCACCGACGACCGCTTCGCCAACCTGCCCCTGGAAGGAGCCGACCTGGCGCTGCGTATCGGCCAGGTCCAGGACGAAGACCTCGTCGCACGACAGATCGGCCATGTCCGCCGCGGCCTGTACTGTTCCCCCGCCTATGCGAAACGACGCGGCATACCGACGACGCCGGACGACCTCGACAAGCACGACATCATCGGCCACCAGTCGGCGCGCAACCTCAATCGCATTCGCTTGAACATCGACGGCCAGCTCACCGAGCGCAGCTTCACCGCGCACTTCAGCGCCAACACGACCGCCGTGATCGCGCAGATGGTGCTGCTCGGCATGGGGATCGGCAATCTCAATCATCGCCTCGTGCAGCCACTGCTGCGTGAAGGCCGCCTGATCGAGGTCCTCGCCGACTGGCACGACCTCACCGAGTACCCGGTCTACGCGGTGCTGCTCCCCGACCGCCAGCGCCTGCCACGCATCCAGGCAATGATCGCGTTCCTCGGCGAAATCCTGGCGGACGAATGATGCAACTCGCAGCCAACCGCTGAGCCTCCGCCCGTCCGCGCCACAATCGGCCACCTGGGGAGGCTTGGGCCGATGAGGAGTGGAAAGAACTGAACCTCCGGCACCACAGCGAGCCCAGCGTCGGATGAGTGATCGAGAGCAGCACGATCAAGGTACCGAGCGGTACGCGATTGCTGGAAGAACGTATCTGCTTGCCAGGGATGGTATGGAGCCGTGAGGAGTTGCTGAATGAGAGGCTAGCGCTGTCGGTGTCGCCTCGTCGGCCTGAGCGGACGATGACATCGCACGCTTGAGTGCCTCGTGTTGCCCGGATTGCAGGCGATGACAGACAAAG
>JBFGUQ010000300.1:0-3931 GCA_041565515.1 Rhodocyclaceae bacterium
CGGCTACAGCGCCCAGGTGTTCGCGCGCTGGGGCGACGCCCTGTTCGACGACTCGCCGGCCTGGCGTCCGGACGGCACCAACACCGGCGCGGATCAGGCCCGCCAGCTCGGCGACAACCACGACGGCATGCACTTCTTCGCGCGCGACGGCCAGTCGAGCGAAGAAGGCCTGCTGGTCATGAACCACGAGTACTGCAACTACGAGTACCTGTTCGGCGCCGACTTCATGAGCCCTTGGACGGCGGACAAGGTGCTCAAGGCGCAGAACGCGCACGGCTGCTCGGTCATCCACGTGCGCAAGCGCGACGGCAGATGGGACATCGTTCGCGGTTCGACCTACAACCGCCGCATCACCGCCGGCACGCCGATGCTGCTCAGCGGCCCCGCCGCCGGTCACCGCCTGATGCGGACCAGGGCGGATCCCGGCGGCCGGCGGGTACTCGGCACGTTCAACAACTGTGCCAACGGCTCCACCCCATGGGGCACCTACCTCACCTGCGAGGAGAACTTCAACGGCTACTTCGGCACCACCGCGGGCAGCGACAGCCGCGACGAGGCGATGAAGCGATACGGCATCGCCGCCAAGGGGAGCAACTATCGCTGGGAGGCGTTCGACGAGCGCTTCGACTACGCCCGCGAACCGAACGAATCGAACCGCTTCGGCTGGATCGTCGAGATCGACCCCTTCGACCCCACGTCGATGCCGGTGAAGCACACGGCGCTGGGCCGGTTCAAGCACGAGAACGCCGCCGTGACGCTGAGCCCCGACCAGCGCGTGGTGGTCTACATGGGCGACGACCAGACCAACGACTACATCTACAAGTTCGTCTCCGACGGGCGTTTCGCAGCCGGGCACACCGCGGACAACCGCAAGCTGCTCGACAGCGGCAAGCTCTACGTGGCACGGTTTTCCGATGCTGCCGCGGCCGGCACCTTCATCGGGAGCGGCGAATGGATCCTGCTCGACAAGGCAGCCAATCCGGTGCTCGCCGCCGACCGCCGCTTCGCCGACCAGGCCGAGGTGTTGATCAAGACCCGGCTCGCCGCCGACGCCGTGGGCGCGACGAAGATGGACCGCCCGGAGTGGATCGCGGTGCATCCGGACAGCGGCGAGGTGTACTGCACGCTGACCAACAACAGCGGCCGCAGGACCGCCGGGGCGGCCAACCCGCGCGAGCACAACCGCTTCGGCCAGATCGTGCGCTGGCGCGAGGCCGGCAACGATGCCGCGGCCACGCGCTTCGAATGGGACTTGTTCGTCATCGCCGGCAACCCGATCGCCTACCCGGACCGCGACGACCTGCGTTCCGGCTCGGCCGCGATCACGCCAGACAACACGTTCAACAGCCCAGACGGCATCGGCTTCGACGCCGGCGGTCGCCTGTGGATCCAGTCCGACGGCAACTCCAGCAACGTCAAGGACTACCTCGGACAGGGCAACAACCAGATGCTTTGCGCGAACCCGGCATCGGGAGAGATCAGGCGCTTCCTGGTCGGCCCGTCCGGCTGCGAGATCACCGGCTTCACCATGACGCCGGATGGCCGCACGATGTTCATCAACGTTCAGCACCCGGGCGAGGTCGGCAGCCACCCCAACGCACCGACGCCCACCGCCGGCATGTCCATGGATCAGTTCATCGCCGCCAACCCGCTCGCCTTCAGCCAGTGGCCGGAAGCCGCAGGCGGTCGTCCGCGCTCCGCCACGGTGGTGATCACCAAGGACGACGGCGGCGTGATCGGGACCTGAGCACCGCCGCGCAGCCCCCGGCTACTGGGGGCGGTGGGCCTCGGCGAGGTAGTCGCGGCTGCGCATCTCGATCAGGCGGCTGACGGTGCGGACGAATTCGTGCGCATTGTGGCCCGTGGTGTAGAGCTCGGGCGCCTCCACCGCGGCGCTCATGATCAGCTTGACGCGGTGATCGTAGAGCACGTCGATGAGCCAGGTGAAACGGCGGGCCTCGGAGGCGTCGGCGGCACGCAGCTGCGGCACGTCGGACAGCAGTACGGTGTGGTGCTCGCGCGCGATCTCGAGGTAATCGTTCTGCGAGCGCGGACCGCCACACAGACTGGGGAAGTCGAACCAGATCACGCCGGGCGCCTTGCGCACGACCTTGAGCCGACGCCCGAGCACCTCGAGATCGTCGCTGTCGCCCTCGCTGGCGGCGAGACGGACGAAGTCTTCGTTCATCTTCCGCTCGGCAGCCTCGTCGTGCGGCACGAGGTAGATCTCCATCTTCTGCAGCGTGCGCAAACGGTAGTCGGTGCCATGATCGATCTCGATGACGTCGCAGCGGCGCTTGATCATCTCGATCGTGGGCAGGAAGTTGATGCGCATGAGCCCGTTGGGGTACAGCCCGTCCGGCGGATAGTTCGAGGTCATCACGAAGATCACGCCGCGCGCGAACAGGGCATCGAGCAGGCGCCCGAGAATCATCGCGTCGGCGATGTCGGAGACATGGAACTCGTCGAAGCACAGCAGGCGTGTGTGGCGGGAGATGCGATCGGCCACCTTCTGCAGCGGATCGGGTTCGTTGTTGTGCTGCTTGAGGTCGTTGTGCACTTCCTGCATGAAGGCGTGGAAGTGGGTGCGGCGCTTGCGCTGGTAGGGCACCGCGTCGTAGAAGCAGTCCATCAGGAAGCTCTTGCCGCGTCCGACGCCACCCCAGAAATACACGCTGCGCGGCATCGCCGGCCGGCTGAACATCCTGCGCAGCGTGCTGCTGCGCGCGGCCTTGAAGCCGAGGAGTTCGCCATACAGTTCCTGCAGCCGCTGCGCCGCGGCGCGCTGCGCCGGGTCGGACTTGAAGCCACGGCTCCGAAGCTGGGACTCGTAGGCGTCGAGCATGCCGTGCTCGGGAACGTTGAGGGTGCGATGGGGCATGGGCAGGAACGGTCGGAAGACGGGTTGACGAAAAAGGGGTGAGTGGCGAGGGGTCACCCCCTCACGCCTCACCCCCGGGCGATCAGCGAAAGATCAGAAGTGCAGCGGACGCTTGTCGCAGGCCAGCGCGGCCTCGTGCACCACTTCGGACATCGTCGGGTGAGCGTGGCAGATGCGCGCGAGATCTTCCGAACTGCCGGCGAACTCCATCGCCACCACCGCTTCGGAGATCAACTCCGAGGCGTTGGCGCCAATGATGTGCACCCCGAGTATACGATCGGTCTTGGCATCGGCCAGCATCTTTACGAAGCCTTCCGGTGCGGCCATGCCCATGGCACGACCATTGAACGCAAAGGGGATCTTGCCGGCCTTGTAAGCGACGCCGTCGGCCTTGAGTTGCTGTTCGGTCCTGCCCACCCAGGCGATCTCCGGGCTGGTATAGATCACCCAGGGCACCGTGTTGAAGTCGCAATGACCAGCCTGCCCGGCCATGAGCTCGGCCACCATCACCGCCTCCTCCATGGCCTTGTGCGCCAGCATCGGGCCACGCACCACGTCACCGACCGCCCACACGCCGGGCAGGTTGGTGCGGCAGTGCCCATCGACCTCGATCATGCCGCGCTCGGTGATCTTCAGGTCCACCGCTTCGGCGTTCAGGCCGTCGGTGTTGGGCACACGACCGACCGAAACGACGAGGCGGTCGGCCTCGAGCTTCTGGGCGTTGCCGTCCTTGTCGGTATAGGCGATGGTGACGCCGCGCTTGGCGACCTTCACCTCGCCGATCTGGACACCGAGATGGATCTTGAGGCCCTGCTTTGTGAAGACCTTGAGCGCCTCCTTGGCCACGTCCTGGTCGGCCGCGGCGAGGAAGTCCGGCATCGCCTCGAGCACCGTCACTTCCGCGCCCAAGCGCCGCCACACCGAACCCATCTCCAGCCCGATGACGCCGGCACCGATCACGGCGAGCTTCTTCGGCACCGCATCGATGTCGAGCGCGCCGACGTTGTCGCAGACGATCTTGTTGTCCACCGGAATACCCGGCAGATGACG
>JBFGUQ010000301.1:0-3905 GCA_041565515.1 Rhodocyclaceae bacterium
GCGTCCCCGGGGGCGGGCAATGGCGTGGTTACCGGCCCGGCGGAGGTCGTGGCGCTCGCGCAGCACGCCGGTGCCGGCAAGCTGCCCAGGGCCAGCGATGTGCTGGCGGCGCTCGGTGCACGCATCGGCGAGGGCCTGCGGGCCTTGGTCGGTGCCGCGCTGCCCCCGCTCGTCGGCATGGTGCTGCTCATCGGTCTTTGGCAACTCGGCACCCTCAGCGGCGGCGACATCCCGAGTCCGGGCAAGACATGGGATGCGGCGGTGAAGCTGTTCTCCGAGCCTTTCTACCGGGCCGGACCGAACGACCAGGGCATTGGCTGGAACGTGCTCGCCTCGCTCGAGCGCGTCGCAATCGGCTTCGGCATCGCCGCAGCGGTAGGGATTCCGGCAGGTTTCCTGCTCGGGCGCTTTGCAGTGCTGTCCAGCATGCTCAATCCGATCATCAGCCTGCTGCGCCCGGTGTCGCCGCTGGCCTGGCTGCCGATCGGCCTGCTCGTGTTCCAGCGCGCCGATCCTGCGGCCACGTGGACGATCTTCATCTGCTCGATCTGGCCGATGATCCTCAATACCGCGCAAGGCGTCACCCGCGTGCCGCAGGATTACCTCAACGTCGCGCGCGTGCTCAATCTTTCGGAGTGGAAGGTCTTCACCAAGATCCTGTTCCCGGCGGTGTTGCCCTACATGCTCACCGGCATCCGTCTGTCGATCGGCACCGCCTGGCTGGTGATCGTCGCCGCGGAGATGCTCACCGGCGGCGTCGGCATCGGCTTCTGGGTGTGGGACGAATGGAACAACCTCAAGGTCGAGCACATCATCATCGCCATCTTCGTCATCGGCGTGGTCGGCCTGATCCTGGAGCAGGCGCTGATGCTGGTGGCGCGGCGCTTCAACTACGAAAGCCGCTGAGGAGACAGGCATGAACAAGAAGATCGTACAGATCGAGAAAGTCGGGCAGACCTTCGAAACCAAGAAGGGCAGCTTCACCGCGTTGCGGGACATCGAGCTCGACATTCGCGAGGGTGAAAGCGTCAGCCTGATCGGGCACTCGGGCTGCGGCAAGTCGACGCTGCTCAACCTCATCGCCGGCCTGACCCGCCCGACCACCGGGGTGATGCTGTGCGAGGGGCGCGAAATCGCCGGCCCGGGGCCCGAGCGTGCGGTGGTGTTCCAGAACCACTCGCTGCTGCCGTGGCTGACCTGCTTCGACAACGTCTATCTCGCGGTCGAGCGCGTGTTCGCGGCGACCGAGGGCAGGCCGAAGCTGAAGCAGCGGACCCACGAGGCGCTCGCGCTGGTGGGGTTGTCGCACGCCGAGACCAAGTTCCCCCACGAGATCTCCGGCGGCATGAAGCAACGCGTGGGCATCGCGCGGGCGCTGTCGATGCAGCCGCGCATCCTGTTGCTCGACGAGCCCTTCGGCGCGCTCGACGCGCTCACCCGCGCCAACCTGCAGGACGAGCTGATGAAGATCCTGGCCGCCACCGGCGCGACGATGGTGATGGTGACGCACGATGTGGACGAGGCCGTGCTGCTGTCGGACCGCGTGGTCATGCTCACCAACGGCCCCGCGGCGACGATCGGCGAGATCCTCGAGGTCAAGCTCGAGCGCCCGCGCGACCGCCTTGCGCTCGCACATGACCCGGTGTTCGGCGACTGCCGCGCAGCGATCATGGAATTCCTGTACCAGAAGCAGATGGCGCGGCCGACGGCGCAAGCGGCGTGAGCGAGGAGGTGAGCATGAGCAAGGTGTTTCTCGTCGGCGCCGGTCCGGGTGCCGCCGACCTGCTCACCCTGCGCGCGGCCCGGGTGCTACAGCGGGAGGCGGACATCGTGCTGGTCGACGACCTCGTGTCGGCCGACATCCTGGCCCTGGTCCGGCCCGGGGCGCGCGTGCTGCGGGTCGGCAAGCGCGGCGGACGGATGTCTACGCCGCAGACCTTCATCCACCGCCTGATGGTGCGCTATGCGCGCCGAGGGCTCACGGTCGTGCGGCTCAAGGGCGGCGACCCCTTCGTCTTCGGTCGCGGCGGCGAGGAGGTCGAGGCCCTGCGCGAGGCCGGGATCGAGGCCGAGGTGGTGTCCGGGCTGACCGCCGGCATCGCCGTGCCGGCGGCGGTCGGCATTCCGGTCACCCACCGTGCCCACACGCACGGCGTGACCCTGGTCACCGGCACCGCCGGTCCCGGCTGCGGCGAGCCGAACTGGGCGGCGCTGGCCAACAGCGGAACGACGCTGGTGATCTACATGGGCCTGGGCCGGCTGCTCAACATCGCGGCACGGCTGATCGCCGCAGGCCTGGCGCCCGATACGCCGGCCGCGGCAATCGCCGGCGGGACCACCGCCGCCGAGCGCCACGTGGTCGGCACGCTGGCGGACCTCCCCACGCGGGTGGCCGCCGAGAGCCTGGCCTCGCCCGTGATCATCGTCGTCGGCGCGGTCGCCGCGCTCGCATCCACCGGCGCAATCGACGGGCTCCTTGCCCGCCGTGCCGCCTGAACACCCTGGCAGGAGAATTTCCATGGAAAAGATGAAACTGGTACTCGTCGGCAACGGCATGGCGGGTGTACGCACGATCGAGGAACTGCTCAAGCTCGCGCCCGACATGTACGACATCACCGTGTTCGGCGCCGAGCCCCACGGCAACTACAACCGCATCCTGCTCTCGCCCGTGCTGGCAGGCGAGATGAAGCTGCCCGAGATCATGCTCAACGATCTCGACTGGTACCGCGACAACGGCATCACCCTGCATGCGGGCAAGAAGGTGGCGAAGATCGATCGGGTCAAGCGCAAGGTCATCGCCGAAGACGGCACCGAGGCCGCCTACGACCGCCTGCTGCTCGCCACCGGCTCGGTCCCCTTCATCCCGCCCATTCCCGGCAAGGACCTGCCCGGCGTGCTCGCCTACCGCGACATCGCCGACACCGAGGCGATGATCGAGGCGGCCAGCCGCCACAAGCACGCGGTGGTGATCGGCGCCGGCCTGCTCGGCCTCGAGGCGGCCAACGGCCTGATGCTGCGCGGCATGGACGTCACCGTCGTGCACCTGGCGGACTGGATCATGGAGCGCCAGCTCGACAAGGCCGCGGCCGACATGCTGCAGGCCTCGCTCGAGGCCAAGGGCATGAAGTTCCTGCTGTCGAAGCAGACCGAGGCCCTGGTGCAGGGCGAGTCCGGCCGCGTCTGTGCGGTGCGCTTCAAGGACACGATGGAGATCCCCGCCGACCTCGTCGTCGTCGCCGCCGGCATCCGCCCGAGCTTCGCCCTGGCCGAGGAGGCGGGCCTGCACTGCGGCAGCGGCCGCGTGCGCGGCATCCACGTGTCCGACACGCTGCAGACGATCACCGACCCGCGCATCTACGCCGTCGGCGAGTGCGTCGCCCACCGTGGCGTGGCCTACGGTCTGGTGGCGCCGCTGTTCGAGCAGGGCAAGGTCTGCGCCAACCACCTGGCGAACTACGGCATCGGCCGCTACGAAGGCTCGGTGACCTCGACCAAGCTCAAGGTCACCGGCATCGACGTGTTCTCCGCCGGCGACTTCTCGGGCGGTCCCGACACCGAGGAGATCGTGCTGCACGACAAGCAGGGGGGAGTGTACAAGCGCATCGTCATCCGCCAGAACCGCATCGTCGGCTCCGTGCTCTACGGCGATACCGCAGACGGGGCCTGGTACTTCCAGCTGATGAAGGACCAGCAGGACGTCCATGAGATCCGTGATCACCTGATGTTCGGCCAGAACCACCTCGGCGACACCGGCCACAAGGGCGAGAATCGCGCGGCGGCGATGGACGACAGCGCCGAGGTGTGCGGCTGCAACGGCGTATGCAAGGGCACGATCGTCAAGGCGATCAAGGAGAACGGCCTGTTCTCGCTCGACGACGTCAAGAAGCACACCAAGGCGGCCTCGA
>JBFGUQ010000302.1:0-3871 GCA_041565515.1 Rhodocyclaceae bacterium
GCCCGTTCCAGCATGGCGAAGTGTTCGTTACCGATGACGGCGCCGAGACCGACCTCGACCTCGGTCACTATGAGCGATTCGTGCGCACGGTGATGGGGAAGGGCAACAACTTCACCACCGGGCAGATCTACGAGGCGGTGATCAAGAAGGAGCGGCGCGGCGAGTATCTGGGCAAGACCGTGCAGGTGATTCCGCACATCACCGACGAGATCAAGACCTATGTCAAGCGCGGCGCCGAAGGCGCCGATGTGGCGATCGTCGAAATCGGCGGTACGGTGGGCGACATCGAGTCGCTGCCGTTTCTCGAGGCGATCCGGCAGATGGGGATCGAGGAAGGGCGCAGCCGCACCTGCTTCATCCATCTGACGCTGCTGCCCTACATTCCCACCGCAGGCGAACTCAAGACCAAGCCGACGCAGCACTCGGTCAAGGAACTGCGGGAGATCGGCATCCAGCCGGACATCCTGCTGTGCCGCGCCGACCGCTCCATTCCGGTCGACGAGCGGCGCAAGATCGCGCTGTTCTGCAACGTTATGCCCGAGGCGGTGATCGAGTGCCTCGATGCCGACTCCATCTACAAGATCCCGAGCATGCTGCATGACCAGATGCTCGACCAGATCGTCTGCCACAAGCTCGACATCCTCGCCCGCGCGGCAGACCTCGAGGTCTGGGAAAACCTCATCCATGCGCTGGAGAACCCGAAGCACAGTGTCACGATCGGCTTCGTCGGCAAGTACGTCGACCTGACCGAGTCGTACAAGTCGCTGATCGAAGCCCTCAGCCATGCCGGGATGCACACCGAAGCGAAGGTGAAGATCCACTACATCGATTCCGAAGCGATCGAACGCGAAGGCTGTGCGGTGCTCGAGAAGATGGATGCGATCCTCGTGCCCGGTGGGTTCGGCAAGCGCGGCACCGAGGGCAAGATCGCGGCTATCCGCTATGCACGCGAGAACAAGGTGCCCTATCTTGGCATCTGCCTCGGCATGCAGCTTGCGGTGGTGGAGTTCGCCCGCGACGTGGCGGAAATGGCCGATGCGCACTCGACCGAGTTCGAGCGCGACACCCCCCATCCGGTGATCGGCCTCATCACCGAGTGGAAGGACCGGTCGGGAAGGCTCGAGAAGCGCGACGAGAGCTCCGACCTCGGCGGTACGATGCGGCTGGGTGGCCAGATCTGCAAGCTGGCCGAGGGCACGCTGGCGCGCCAAGTGTATGGTGCGGCGGAGATCATGGAGCGTCATCGCCATCGTTACGAAGTCAATAATTCTCTGCTGGCAAGACTCGAAGAGAAGGGCCTGGTCGTCTCCGGTCGCGCGCCTGCGACCGATCTGTGCGAAATGGTCGAGCTTCCGACCGACGTCCATCCATGGTTCGTCGGTTGCCAGTTCCACCCCGAATTCACTTCCAACCCGCGCACGGGCCATGCGCTGTTCACCGCCTTCGTGAAGGCGGCGATCGCCCGGCAGTGCGTGGTTGCAGCCTGAAGGAGCAAACCATGAAACTGTGTGATTTCGATGTTGGTCTGGACAAGCCTTTCTTCCTCATCGCTGGTCCGTGCGTGATCGAATCGCGCGAGATGGCGTTCGAAACCGCCGGCGCGCTCAAGGAGATCTGCGCCGGACTCGGCATTCCCTTCATCTACAAGTCGTCGTACGACAAGGCCAACCGGAGCTCGGGCAAGTCATACCGCGGCATGGGCATGGACAAGGGCCTGGACATTCTCGCCGACGTGCGCAAGCAACTCGGCGTGCCGGTGCTGACCGACGTTCATTCGATCGGCGAGATTGCCGCCGTCGCGGCCGTCGTCGACGTGTTGCAGACGCCGGCCTTCCTGTGCCGCCAGACCGATTTCATCCAGGCTGTGGCCACCTGCGGCAAGCCCGTCAATATCATGAAAGGTCAGTTCCTCGCTCCGGGCGACATGAAGAACGTGGTCGACAAGGCCAAGGAAGCAAACGGCGGCGCCGACACGATCATGGTGTGCGAGCGTGGCGCATCCTTCGGATACAACAACCTCGTGTCCGACATGCGCTCGCTGGCGATCATGCGTGAGACGGGCTGCCCGGTGGTGTTCGACGCCACGCATTCGGTCCAGTTGCCCGGCGGACAGGGAACGGCCTCGGGGGGGCAGCGCGAGTTCGTTCCAGTTCTTGCGCGCGCAGCGGTGGCGGTCGGTGTGGCCGGCCTCTTCATGGAAAGCCACCCCGACCCGGAGAAGGCCTTGTCGGATGGCCCCAACGCCTGGCCCTTGCCGAAGATGAAGGCCTTGCTGGCGACGCTGAAGGACATCGATGCGCTGGTCAAGCGCACCGGCTTCATGGAGACGACCGGTTGATTCCGGGGGCTTCGCGTCGCCACCGTTATCGCAGTTCGCAGTTCGCAGTTATCGAAACAATTTCAGAACGACAGGAAAATCCATGAGTGCAATCGTTGATGTGATCGCCCGCGAGATCCTCGACTCCCGCGGCAATCCCACCGTCGAGGCCGACGTGCTGCTCGAGTCCGGCGTGATGGGCCGTGCCGCGGTCCCGTCCGGCGCGTCGACCGGCTCGCGCGAGGCCATCGAACTGCGTGACGGCGACAAGGGTCGCTATCTCGGCAAGGGTGTGCTGCGTGCGGTCGAGAACGTCAATACCGAGATCGCCGAAGCCATCATCGGCCTCGATGCGGAAGAGCAGTCCTTCATCGACCATACCCTGATCGAACTCGACGGCACCGAGAACAAGTCGCGCCTGGGTGCGAATGCCACGCTGGCGGTGTCGATGGCGGTTGCCAAGGCCGCGGCCGAGGAGGCGGGTCTGCCGCTTTACCGCTACTTCGGCGGTTCGAGCCCGATGGTCATGCCGGTGCCGATGATGAACGTCATCAACGGCGGCGAGCACGCCAACAACAGCCTCGACATCCAGGAATGCATGATCATGCCGGTGAGCATGACGAGCTTCCGCGAGGCGCTGCGCTGCGGCGCCGAGATCTTTCATCATCTGAAGAAGATCACCGACAAGAAGGGTTACCCGACCACGGTCGGCGACGAGGGCGGCTTCGCCCCGAACGTCTCCGGCACCGAGGAGGCGCTGAACCTGATTCAGGAGGCGATCTCCGCCGCAGGCTACGAGCCGGGCCGTGACGTGTTGCTGGCGCTCGACTGCGCGGCCTCCGAGTTCTACCGCGACGGCAAGTACGAGCTCAAGGGCGAGGGTCTCAGCCTCACTGCCGAGGGCTTCACCGACTACCTCGCGACCCTGTCCGACAAGTTCCCTATCGTCTCGATCGAAGACGCGATGGCCGAAGGCGACTGGGCGGGCTGGAAGCACCTGACCGATCGCCTGGGCGGCAAGGTGCAGCTGGTGGGCGACGACCTCTTCGTCACCAACACGAAGATCCTCGAGCAGGGCATCGAGCAGGGCGTTGCCAACTCGATCCTGATCAAGATCAACCAGATCGGCACGCTGACCGAGACCTTCGCGGCGGTCGAGATGGCCAAGCTCGCAGGTTACACGGCAGTGATCTCGCACCGTTCGGGCGAGACGGACGATTCCACGATCGCCGATATCGCCGTCGGCCTGCGTGCGATGCAGATCAAGACCGGCTCGCTGTCGCGCTCGGATCGCATCTCCAAGTACAACCAGTTGCTCCGGATCGAGGAGGATCTGGGCGATACCGCGGTGTACCCGGGGCTGCGCGCCTTCTACAATCTGCGCACGCGCTGAAGTCCGGCGGCAATCGACAAGGGCCGGCGAGCTGTTCGCCGGCTTTTTTTGCACCTCGCCGCCGCACCACGGCCCGACTCACCATTCACAGCTGACGTCCCCGATCCCCATGCGCTGGCCCGTCTTCATTCTTGCCCTGCTGGTCGTGCTGCTGCAATACC
>JBFGUQ010000303.1:0-3861 GCA_041565515.1 Rhodocyclaceae bacterium
CCCGTGATCCAGAATCGCGGGCCTCTGGTGCCGGGAGAGGGACTCGAACCCTCACACTGTCGCCAGCGGCGGATTTTGAGTCCGCTGCGTCTACCGATTCCGCCATCCCGGCCGGGAAGGACGCGCATTATCTCCGAACAACGTCATTTGCAGCAAGCCGGGCGCGCCACCCCGCGATGCGGCGAATGCGGCGACCACGGGCGCCACCCGCCCGCGGTCGCAAGCCTCGCCAAACGCGGCCTCGCCCCGCCCGCCACCACCTCATGCCACTGACCCTCAACGACTTCGACTACGAGCTCCCATCCGAGCTGATCGCCCAGGCGCCGCTGCCCGAGCGCAGCGCCAGCCGGCTTCTGGTCGTCGACGCCAGCCGCGCAGCCGACGCCCCCGGCGACGGCCGCGCGGATGCGCGGCTGCTCGACCGACGCTTCACCGACCTGCCCGACCTGGTCCGCCCCGGCGACCTGCTGGTGTTCAACGACACCCGCGTGATCCACGCCCGCCTGCACGGCGTCAAGGACAGCGGTGGCCAGGTCGAGGTCCTCATCGAGCGCGCCATCGGGCCCCACGAGGCGCTTGCCCAGGTGCGCGCGAGCAAGTCGCCCCGCACGGGCAGCCGGCTGCGCCTGGCCGACGACTTCGACGCCACCGTGCTCGGCCGCGTCGGCGAGTTCTACCACCTGAGCTTTCCCGCTACCGACGACCTGTTCGCGCTGCTCGAACGCCACGGCAAGCTGCCACTGCCACCCTACATCCAGCGCGCCGCCGGCGACGCCGACGAGAACCGCTACCAGACCGTCTACGCCCGCGAACCCGGCTCGGTCGCTGCGCCGACGGCGGGACTGCACTTCGACGAGGCCGTGCTGGCGAAGGTCGCCGAGCGCGGCGCGAAATGCGCCTGGCTCACGCTGCACGTCGGCGCCGGCACCTTCCAGCCGGTACGGGTGGACGATCTGGGCGAGCATCGCATGCACCGCGAGCGCTACGTGATTCCGCAGGAGACCGCCGACGCCATCGCCGCGACCCGCGCCGCAGGCGGCCGCGTCATCGCGGTCGGCACGACGAGCATGCGCGCGCTCGAGGCCGCGGCGCAGGACGGTCCGCTGGAGCCCGGCAGCGGCGAGACCGAGATCTTCATCCTCCCGGGTTTCCGCTTCCAGGTGGTCGACGCCCTGGTCACCAACTTCCACCTGCCCAAATCGACGCTGCTGATGCTGGTCTCCGCCTTCGCCGGCGTGCACACGATCCGCCGCGCCTACGCCCACGCCGTCGCCGAACGCTACCGCTTCTTCAGCTACGGCGACGCGATGTTCCTCACCCGCAACGACGATCCGGCCGACGATGCAGTTTGAACTCCTGAGCTCCGACGGCGCCGCCCGCCGCGGCCGCCTGACCCTCGCCCACGGCGTGGTCGACACCCCCGTCTTCATGCCGGTCGGCACCTATGGCACGGTCAAGGCGATGACGCCGGCAGCGCTCGCCGACATCGGCGCGCAGATCTGCCTCGGCAACACCTTTCACCTGTGGCTGCGTCCCGGCCTGGACATCGTCGCGGCGCACGAAGGCCTGCACCGCTTCATGGCCTGGGACAAGCCGATCCTCACCGACTCGGGCGGCTTCCAGGTGTTCAGCCTCGGCGCCCTGCGCAAGATCAGCGAGGAAGGGGTGAAGTTCGCCAGCCCGATCGACGGCGCACGCCTGTTCCTGACGCCCGAGATCTCGATGCAGATCCAGACCGTGCTCGACTCGGACATCGTCATGATCTTCGACGAATGCACGCCCTACCCGGCCACCCACGGCGAGGCGGCGAAGTCGATGCGCCTGTCGCAGCGCTGGGCGAAGCGCTCCCGGGACGAATTCGATCGCCTCGGCAACGCCAATGCCCTGTTCGGCATCGTCCAGGGCGGCATGTACGAGGACCTGCGCGACGAATCCCAGGCCGCGCTCGAGGAGATCGGCTTTCACGGCTACGCCATCGGCGGCCTGTCGGTGGGCGAGCCCAAGGAAGACATGGCGCGCATCCTCGCCCACACCGCGCCGCGCCTGCCTGCTGCCAAGCCTCGATACCTGATGGGCGTGGGCACGCCGGAAGACATCGTCGCCGGCGTGGGCGCCGGCATCGACATGTTCGACTGCGTGATGCCGACCCGCAATGCACGCAACGGCTGGCTGTTCACCCGCTACGGCGACCTCAAGATCAAGAACGCGGTGCACAAGGCGGACACACGGCCGCTCGATCCGTCCTGCGACTGCTACACCTGCCGCAACTTCAGCCGCTCCTACCTGCACCACCTGCACCGCAGCGGCGAAATCCTGGGCAGCATGCTCAACACCATCCACAACCTGCGCTATTACCAGGCGCTGACCGCCGAGTTGCGCGAAGCCATTGACGGCGGCCGCCTTGGCGCCTACGTGCAGCGCTTCCGTACCGAGCGCGCCACGGGCACCGCCTGAAGCCCGGCCGCGGCGGCAACGTTTCCGCCGCGAAAAGCCGTATCCGCTGCTGCTATAATCCGTCGTTTTTTGCAACCTCTGTTCTGGAGTAACACCGTGCTGATTTCGAATGCTTATGCCCAGGCTGCTGGCGCCGACCCCACCGGCGGTCTGATGGGCCTGCTGCCGCTGATCCTGATGTTCGTCGTGCTGTGGTTCCTGATGATCCGGCCGCAGATGAAGCGCGCGAAGGAACACAAGGCCCTGATCCAGGCTCTGTCGAAGGGCGACGAGGTCGTCACCCAGGGCGGCGTGGCCGGCCGCATCGCCGAGGTCGGCGAGGGTTTCATCCACGTCGAAGTCGCGCCCAACACCAACGTGGTGGTGCAGAAGCAGGCCGTCACCACGGTGCTGCCCAAGGGCACGCTGAAGACGCTGTAAGGCGCCGGTTTCGACGGGCGCGACGCCGCGAGATGTCGCGCTTCCCGGTCCAACCCGTCGAGCCGGACCAACCGCTTCGCGCCAGTCCTCACGGGCGCTGCGCGAAGCGGCCCTGCTCCGGCTCTTTCGCTCCCCTTCCAGCTCCATTCCCGAGCCGTCCCCGACAATGAATCGCTACCCTCTCTGGAAGAACATCCTCATCGGCCTCGTGCTGCTGTGGGGCCTGATCTACACGCTGCCCAATTTCTACGGCGAGGTGCCCGCGGTCCAGGTGTCCAGCGCCAAGGCCACGCTCAAGCTCGACCCGGCGAGCGTGTCCGACCGCCTCGCCGGCGCGCTGAAGGAAGCCGGCATCGAACACGACGGCATCTTCGCCGACGCCACCAGCGTGCGTGCGCGCTTCGCCACCACCGACGTGCAGCTGCAGGCGAAGGATGCGATCGAGCGCGCCTTCAACCCCGACCCGCAGGACCCGTCCTACGTCGTCGCGCTGAACCTGCTGTCCGCCTCGCCGGCGTGGCTGACCTCGATCCACGCCCTGCCGATGTACCTCGGGCTCGACCTGCGCGGCGGCGTGCACTTCCTGCTCGAGGTGGACATGCCGGGCGCGCTGACCAAGCGGCTCGACGCCACCACCGGCGACCTGCGCACCCTGATGCGCGACAAGAACGTTCGCCACGCCGGCATCACGCGCGAAGGCAACACGGTCGTGATCCGCTTCCGCGACGCCGCGCAGCGCGAGGCCGGCCGCAACGCCATCCTCGGCTCGACCGCCGACCTGCAGCTGAGCGAACGCGACGAGGGTGCAGACGACCTCAAGCTGGTCGCGATACTGACCCCGCAGGCGCAGCAGACCATGCGCGACTTCGCGCTCAAGCAGAACATCACCACGCTGCACAACCGCATCAACGAGCTCGGCGTGGCCGAACCGGTGATCCAGCAGCAGGGTGCCAACCGTATCGTCGTCCAGCTGCCGGGCGTGCAGGA
>JBFGUQ010000304.1:0-3855 GCA_041565515.1 Rhodocyclaceae bacterium
ACCGCCGCCTCCGCCGCCTGCACGCACGGCGGCATGAAGGCGCCGTTGAGCTTGTTGAAGCCGCCCGGAAACAGGTCCAGGCCCACCGGCGCGGGCTTGAAGCCGGCATTTCGCAGGTCGCTCGAGGCGTAGAACGACGGCATGTGCCCCTGCCACTGCGCGCGAAACCCATTCTCGATGTCGGGGGCGCTTTCGAGGAACGGCCTCTCGCGTTCGAGCAGCGGCCCCGTCAGCGCGGTCCTCAGGTACGGCACCATTTTTTCTGTCTCTGCGTGCCTCGGCGCGGCAGCCGCCGCGACGGGTGAAGTGGCCGGAATGTTACACCAACGGCGCGCGCCGGCCGCCGAGCCCCTTCAGCCGCCGTCCTTCAGCGGCAGGCAGCGCTGGTCCTTGACGACCTCCATCACCACATAGGTATGCGTCTGCTTGACGCAGGGCAACTCGGAGATCCGCTCGCCCATGACCCTGCGGTAGTCGGCGATGTCGCGGGTCCTCACCTTGAGAAGATAGTCGAAGTCTCCTGCGATCATGTGACAGGACTCGATCTCGGGGATGGCCATCACCGCCTCGTTGAAGCGCTTGAGATCGTGCGCCGAGGTGCTGCTGAGCAGGACCTGAACGATGACGATATGGGCGACGCCCACCGCTTCGGGGTCGAGATCGGCGTGGTAGCCGCGGATGACCCCGCTCTTCTGCAGGCGTCGCACGCGTTCGGCGCAGGGCGTCTTGGTCAGCCCGACGCGGCGCGACAGTTCGACGATGGACAGGCGGGCCTCCGTCTGCAGCTCGGCGAGAATCCTAAGGTCGATGCGATCCATTGCAGTGCAGCAGGCGTTTCGGCTGCCACGTGTCGAAGAAATGGGAATTATGGCTTTATAGAGCCGATCTTTGGAGCCATAAACTGCGCTTTTTGGCAAACAATTGGCTTTTCCGGCCGCCGCATGCGGACCGGGCGAACTCGGCGCCCACCGAGTCCCCTCTGTTCTCAGGAGTATCTTTCATGGTGAAGCCCGAACCCCTTACCGATGCAGCCGCTGCCCTCCCCGCCGCCCCTCGCTCCGAACTGCGCCAGCGCATCAATGCCGCCTGGCGAACGCCCGAACCCGAGTGCGTGCCGCAACTGGTCGAGGCGGCGCGGGTGGCGCCCGAGCTGCAGGCGAAGGTCGGCAAGCTCGCCTATGACCTCGTGGCCGGCCTGCGCAACAAGCGCACCCGCTCGAGCGGCGTCGACGCATTGATGAAGGAATTCTCCCTGTCCAGCCAGGAAGGCGTGGCGCTGATGTGTCTTGCCGAAGCGCTGCTGCGCGTGCCCGACAAGGCCACCGCCGACCGCCTGATCCGCGACAAGCTCGCGCATGGCGACTGGCGGTCGCACCTCGGCAACAGCCCCTCGCTGTTCGTCAACGCCGCCACCTGGGGCTTGCTGGTGACCGGCCGGCTGGTATCGACCAGCAGCGAGGCAGGCCTGTCCAGCGCGCTCACGAAGCTGCTCTCGCGCGGCGGCGAGCCGCTGATCCGTAAGGGCATGGACCTGGCGAGGCGCATGCTGGGCGAGCAGTTCGTCACCGGCAGGGACATCGAAGAGGCGCTCGAGCGCGGGCGCGCGACCGAGAAACGCGGCTACCGCTACTCCTTCGACATGCTCGGGGAGGCGGCGATGACGGCGAGGGACGCCGAGCGCTATTACAAGGACTACGAGCGTGCGATTCACGCCATCGGCAAGAACTCGGCCGGCCGTGGCGTCGTGGACGGCAACGGCATCTCGGTCAAGCTCTCGGCGCTGCATCCGCGCTACGTCTGGTCCCAGCGCGAGCGCACCCTGACCGAGCTGCTGCCGCGGCTCAAGTCGCTGTGCGTGCTCGCCAGGGGCTACGACATCGGCCTCAACATCGACGCCGAGGAGTGCGACCGCCTCGACCTCTCGCTCGACCTGCTCGAGTCGCTCGCCCTCGACGACGAGCTCGCCGGCTGGAAGGGTCTGGGCTTCGTCGTTCAGGCCTACCAGAAGCGCGCGCCCTTCGTCCTCGACTGGATCATCGACCTCGCCGGCCGCAGCGGCCAGCGCATGATGGTGCGCCTGGTCAAGGGCGCCTATTGGGATGCCGAGATCAAGCGTGCCCAGATCGACGGCATGCCCGACTACCCGGTCTTCACGCGCAAGCTCCATACCGACGTCTCCTATCTGGCCTGCGCGAAGAAGCTGCTCGCGGCGCGCGACGTCATCTACCCCCAGTTCGCCACCCACAACGCCCACACCATGGCGGCGATCTTCCACATGGCCGGCGAGGGCTACAAGCCGGGCGACTACGAGTTCCAGTGCCTGCACGGCATGGGCGAGCCGCTCTACGACCAGATCGTCACCAGCCCCGAGCGTCGCCGCCTGGTGCGCATCTACGCCCCGGTGGGCAGCCACGAGACCCTGCTCGCCTACCTGGTGCGGCGCCTGCTGGAGAACGGCGCCAACACGAGCTTCGTCAATCGCATCGTGGACGAGAACGTCGCCATCGACGAACTGATCGCCGACCCGGTCGAGGAGGCGCGGGCGCTCGGCGGCGCACCGCACCCGCGCATTCCGCTGCCCGGCGACCTGTACGGCGCGCAGCGGCGCAACTCGGTCGGCCACGACCTCGCCGACGAGGCCGTGCGCAGCCGCCTCGCCGCGGCGCTGCTGCGCGGCCGCGACGCCGGCCACGAGGCCGGACCGATGCTCGCCGACGGCAGCCCAGCCGACGCCACCGCACGTCCGCTGCTGAACCCGGCCGATCACGCCGATGTGGTCGGACAGGTCGTCGACGCCGGGCTCGCCGACGTCGAGGCGGCGCTTGCCGCGGCGACCACCGTGGCGCCCGAGTGGGCGCAGCGCCCGCCCGCGGAGCGCGCCGACTGCCTGGAGCGCACCGCCGACCTGATGGAGCGCGACGCCGACGAACTGATGGCGCTGGCGATCCGCGAGGCAGGCAAGTCGTGGGCGAACGCGGTGGCGGAATTGCGCGAGGCGGTGGACTTCTGCCGCTATTACGCCGTCCAGGCGCGCGGCTTCGACAACGGCACCCATCCGGCACTCGGGCCGGTGCTGTGCATCAGCCCCTGGAACTTCCCGCTGGCGATCTTCACCGGCCAGGTCGCCGCGGCGCTCGCCGCGGGCAACCCCGTGCTGGCCAAGCCGGCCGAGCAGACGCCGCTGATCGCCGCAGCCGCGGTGCGCCTGTTCCGCGAGGCCGGCGTGCCCGCCGCCGCGCTGCAGCTGCTGCCCGGCGCGGGCGAGGTCGTCGGCGCCGCCCTGGTGGCGGATCCGCGCGTGCATGGCGTGATGTTCACCGGTTCGACCGAAGTCGCCGCCCTGATCAACCGCACGCTCGCCAAGCGCGGCGGCAGCGTGCCGCTGATCGCCGAGACCGGCGGCCAGAATGCGCTCATCGTCGATTCGACCGCGCTGCCCGAACAGGTCGTCATGGACGTGATCGCCTCCAGCTTCGACTCCGCCGGCCAGCGCTGCTCGGCGCTGCGGGTGCTTTGCCTGCAGGACGACATCGCCGATACGGTGCTGACGATGCTGCGCGGTGCAGCCGCCGAGTTGCGCATCGGCAACCCCGCCGACGTGCGCAGCGACATCGGCCCGGTCATCGACGCCGAGGCACAAGCCGGGCTGGAGGCCCACGTCGCTGCGATGGAGAGCGCGGGCGCGCGCGTCACCCGCCTGCCGCTGCCACCAGAGTGCAGCAAGGGCACCTTCGTTGCGCCCACGATCATCGAGATCGACGACATCAGCCAGCTGCGCCGCGAGCAATTCGGCCCCATCCTCCATGTGCTGCGCTACCGTGCCCGCGACTTCGACCGCCTGATGGACGCGATCAA
>JBFGUQ010000305.1:0-3835 GCA_041565515.1 Rhodocyclaceae bacterium
ATGAGCGCGATCGCCACCACCAGGCCGGCAATGAAACCGCCGCCGGGCACGTTGTGGCCGCGCAGGAAGATGAACACCCCGACGAGGAGGGACAGCGGCAGCATCGCACGCGTCGCCACCGCCAGCATCAGGGGATGACGGTCGGCGGCGCGCGTCTGATCGGGCACCCAGGCGGCGAGCTTGCGCCCCACCGCCCCGAACATCGCGCCGTCGAGCAGGGCGAAGATGGCGAGCGCGGCAATGCCGAGCACGATGATCTCGCCGAAGGTGTCGAAGCCACGGAAATCCACCAGGATGACGTTGACCACGTTGGTGCCGCCGCCTCCCGGCACGGACTGCTCGAGATAGTAGCCCGACAGGGTCTCGAAGTCGCGCGTCATCACAGCCCAGGCCGCGCCGCCGACACCGAGGCCGGCGGCGGTCGCCAGGGCGCCATCGAGCAGGTGACGCCCGCGCCCGCTCTCGCGCGGCGTCTGCTTGGGCAGGAAGTTGAGTGCCAGCAACATCAGGACGACCGTCACCACCTCGACCGAGATCTGCGTCAGCGCCAGATCCGGCGCCGACAGGTATACGAAGCCGATCGACACGATGAGGCCGATGACGCCGACCAGGACCAGCGCGAGCAGGCGCTGGCGATGCATCGTCACCACCGCCACGCAGGCCGAGATCAGCAGCACCCAGCCCACCGCCGCGACCGCCGTGACCGGCAGCAGCGCACGCTCGCCCGGGGCATGCGAGCTGCCCAGGAAGGTCGCATAGCCGATCAACAGGGCGGCGCCGACCATGAAGCCCAGATAGCGCTGCAGCGAACCGTTGTGCATGCCATGGGTGATGGTCAGGGCCAGGTCCACGGCGAAGCCGATCGTGGCGCGGAACATCGCGCGCGCTTCCGGATGGGGGCCGGCCAGCCAGGCCGCGCGCACCGCGCGCCAGTTCTTCATCAGCAAGACCCCCGCGACCACCGCCACGGCGCTCATCCCGAGCGCCGGCGTGAAGCCGTGCCACAGGGCGAGGTGATAATCGAGCACCTCACCACCCGTCACCGCCCGCGACACCACGCGCACCAGCGGCCCGGCGACGGGTTCGGGAAAGAGGCCGATGAGCACGACCAGCACCACCAGCACGGCCGGCGGCAGCCACATGCCTGCCGGCGGATCGTGCGGCTTGTGCGGGTAGTCGGCACGTTTCGGGCCGAAGAAGACGTGGAACATGTAGCGAAAGGAGTAGGCGACCGAGAAGCAGGCCGCGACCGTGGCCAGCAGCGGAACCGGCCAGCCCAACCCGGCCCAGTCGGTCAGCGACGCCTCGTGCAGCATCATTTCCTTCGACAGGAAGCCGTTTAGCAGGGGCAGCCCCGCCATCGAGGCCCCCGCCAGCATCACCAGCGTGGCGGTGATCGGCATCAGGTGGACGAGGCCACCGAGGCGCTTGATGTCCCGTGTACCGGCTTCATGGTCGATGATGCCCGCGGTCATGAACAGCGCCGCCTTGAAGGTGGCGTGGTTGAGGATGTGGAACACCGCCGCGACCGCCGCGATCGGCGTCCCCAGGCCCAGCAGCATCGTCACCAGGCCAAGGTGGCTGACGGTCGAAAACGCCAGCAACCCCTTCAGGTCGTCCTTGAACAGTGCGATGCAGGCCCCGATCAGCATGGTCACCAGGCCGGTCGTGGCGACGATGTAGAACCATTCGTCGGTCCCCGCCAGCACCGGCCACATCCTCGCCATGAGGAAGATCCCCGCCTTCACCATGGTGGCCGAATGCAGATAGGCGGACACCGGCGTCGGCGCCGCCATCGCGTGCGGCAGCCAGAAATGGAAGGGAAACTGGGCGCTCTTGGTGAAACAGCCGGCGAGGATCAGCAGCAGCGCCGGCACATACAGGGGCGAGGCCTGGATCGCCTCGCGCTGCAGGAGGATGTCGGTGAGGTCGTAGGAGCCGGCGATGTCGCCCAGGATCAGCATCCCGGCGATCATCGCCAGGCCGCCGGCCGCGGTGACGGTGAGCGCCATCCTCGCCCCCTGGCGGCCGTCGACCAGATGCTTCCAGTAGCCGATCAGCAGGAAGGAAGACAGGCTGGTGAGTTCCCAGAAAACCACCAGCAGCAGGATGTTGTCCGACAGCACGATGCCGACCATCGCGCCCTGGAACAGGAGCAGGTAGCTGTAGAAGGTGCCCATCGGGTCGTCCTTCGACAGGTAGAAGCGCGCGTAGGTGATGATGAGCAGGCCGATGCCGAGGATCAGCCCGGCGAAGAAGAACCCCAGGCCGTCGAGAAAGAAGCTCGCATTGAGGCCGAGGCCGGGCAGCCAGGTCCAGCTGGCGCGGACCACCTCGCCGTTGAACACCGCGCCCGCATTGGCCATCAGCAGCACGAACGCAAGCAAGGTGATCGTGAAGCTCGTCATCGCGCAGGCGTTGCGCCCGGCGCGGATCATCAGCGGCGGGAAGAGCGCGCCAATGAAGGGCAGTATCACGATCAGGACAAGACTCATTGGCAATTTCCGCTGTTAAACGAAGGCCGACACCAGAGCAGACCACCTTTCCCGCGAACAAGGCAATCGGGCAAAGCCCTGACGGAAAGGCCAGGAGCGGATCGTCGGGCGAAAGTATATCTGCCGCCCGAGGCCGCGACCACAGCCGCTCGCGCCCGGTGCCACGCCGGCGGACGCATCCGCACTCGATATGCCGCGTGGCAGGTCGTGGGCACACCGGGGGAATATGACGGAACGACGAGCGCATCGTTCCGTGCGCGCAGCACAATCATCGCAAGACGAGGGCAACCGGCCCTCGACACGGTAACACCGGCCGGCCGCCACCGCGCAAGCGCATTTCACTAGGCGAAATCTGCCCGCCCGGGTACCATTCCGTTATCCGCAATAACCGTCAGGCCAACGTGTCCGCCCGCAAGATCGAATCCTCGCCCGCAGCGCCGGCCTCTGCCGAGGGCAAGAACCCCATCCAGGTCATCGAGCGCATGATGAAGCTGCTCGATGTCCTTGCCCTGCACGCCGATCCGGTGCCGCTCAAGCAGCTCGCGCTGGAGACCGGGCTGCACCCGTCGACCGCGCACCGCATCCTCGGGGCGATGGCGCAGAGCGACTTCGTCGAGCGCGCGGACGCCGGCGTCTACCGGCTCGGCATCCGCCTGCTCGAACTCGGCAGCCTGGTGCGCTCCCGCATCTCGCTGCGCGAAACCGCGATGCCCCTGATGCTCAAGCTCCATGCTGCCACCGGCGAGAG
Source organism: Rhodocyclaceae bacterium (assembly GCA_041565515.1). Classification (GTDB taxonomy): domain Bacteria; phylum Pseudomonadota; class Gammaproteobacteria; order Burkholderiales; family Rhodocyclaceae; genus Thauera. The sequence goes on from JBFGUQ010000305.1 coordinate 3,244, forward strand.
CGTCAACCTCGGCATCCGTGCCGGCGACGAGATCGTCTATGTCGAGCGCACGTCCAGCGGGCGCTCCTCGGTCCGGGTGGTACACATCGTCGGCGCGCGCGCCCCGCTCCATACCACGGCCAGCGGCAAGCTCTTCCTGATGGAGGACGGGCCGGATCGCATTCGCGACTACGCCCGGCGCACCGGCCTGCCGGGCTCGACACCGGCATCGATCGTGACGCTGCCTGCGCTGGAGAAGGAACTCGACCGCGTGCGCCGTCACGGCGTGGCGTTCGACCTGGACGAGGTGGAGGCGGGGGTGCGCTGCATTGCTGCGGGCATCCGCAACGACAGCGGCGAACTGATCGCGGGGCTGTCCCTGTCGACCCCGTCCGAGCGCTTCAACCCCGACTGGGCCCCGCTGGTGCGCGAGACCGCGGACGAGATCTCGCGCGCACTCGGCTACAGCGCTGCGTCGAAGGCGACGAACTAGCCCGCTCAGCCCTCGCGCCGCTTCGGCGCGGCCGCCAGGCGCTCGGTGGCGGCAAGCTCGAGCCACCTGCGCACGCGCTGCGCATCGGCGGTGCGCGTATATCGCCCGGTGGAATCCATC
>JBFGUQ010000306.1:0-3813 GCA_041565515.1 Rhodocyclaceae bacterium
ATCGCCTAATGGACTTGAATACTGGCGGCGTTCGCCGCTCACGACGCGTCGCGTGGCAGTTTGGATGGAGGCTGGCGTCGAGGACGAATAGGGCCAGGTTGCCGATGTGGATCGATTGGGCGAGTAGCACTTCGAAGCAACCAACCGTCGAGATTTGCCGACCCAGAATCATTTCGCTGGACGAGCTTGAACGACGGAAAAGCGAAGCGCGGCGGCAAGAGGCCGACAGTTCACCTTCGATGGATAGGAAAGCTGCCGTTCGTGCCCTCGCGTAGCTCGACGACCGGTAACCGCCGCATTGCCGCCTGATTGAGCGCGGCGGACCAGCAGCAGGTCAGGCCGAGCACTCGCCACGTGGCCGCCCGCAGCAGATGGGCCGGCGCGGAAATCGGGACCGGCGCCACGGGCGGTCTTGGATAGTCAAACCTCGGACCGCTTTGTCTCCACAATTGCTATAAAGAGAATGGACCGTGGGCTCCGACGACTGCCCACTTCGAGTGGCTGACTAGTGTATTCGCTCGCACCACAGTTCAGGAGATCCAGACTTGTACCTCGCGCCCATGCTCATAACCCTAGCCGGTTGAGCACGGGCATCCCCCGTTACCTTTCGCCCCACAAGCCAGGACAGGCAAGAGGCGCGGCGCCCATGGGCATTGTGCAGATGCGCCGGTGCCCGGTTTGTGAGACCTGCGGTGCGCAGCATGGGGCGACAGATTGCGGCTTGAGAGAGACTCAGGGCGCACTGCCGTCAGTCTCCACATCGCCTTTGCCGCTTTATCTCCAACACGCAATGGAGCGCCCCACTGGTCAGAGCCTGTCGGATGTCGTCGTCCATCACAATGCTGCCGAGCCGGGACGTATGGGGGCGTTGGCACTCGCGACCGACAGCGACATTTACCTCGGGCCCGGTCAGGACGACCGTAAGCGTACGCCCCAGACCGTCTTGCCGAGGGCAAGCCGTTCAGGCTTCAGTGCCTTGAGGGGCTTCGCTCTGCAATTGCCCGGCGACGGCCCACGGCAGCAGTTCAGCCACCCGATTGACCGGGTGATCCGCGATGCGGCCGATCACATGGCGCAAGTAGGCTTCGGGGTCCAGGCCGTTGAGCTTGGCGCTGCCAATCAGGCTGTAGATGGAGGCCGCGCGCTCGCCGCCGGCGTCCGATCCCGCGAAGAGGAAATTCTTCCGACCGAGGGCGACCGTGCGCAGGGCGCGTTCGGCGGCGTTGTTGTCGATTTCGATGCGACCGTCGGTGCTGTAGCGCACGAGCGCCTCCCAGCGGGCGAGCGCATAGCGGATCGCCTCGGCCAGCGCCGATTTCTGTGACAAATTCCGAAGGGATGCATCGAGCCAGGCTCGCAATTCGGTGAGCAACGGGCCGGCACGCGCCTCGCGCTCGGCCTGGCGCAGCTGCGGCGGCTTTCCCCGGATGTCGGCCTCGATCGCGTAGAGCGCAGCGATTCGCTTCAGGGCGTCGGCGGCAAGCGGTGAGTTCTGTGCCTTGTGCAGGTCGTAGAACTTGCGCCGCACGTGCGCCCAGCAAGCGGCTTCCTGGACCGTGCCGTCGGCGTAGAGTGGCGCGAAGCCGGCAAAGGCATCGGCCTGGAGGACACCCTTGAAGTCCTTGAGGTGAGTCCGTGGGTGCTCGCCACGGCGATTGGGCGAGTACGCGAACCAGACCGCCGGCGCTGCCGTATCCGCACTGGCGCGGCCGTCGCGCACGTAGGTCCACAGCCGCGCGGTCTTGGTCTGTCCCTCGCCTGGTGCAAGGACCGGAATCGGCGTGTCGTCGGCATGCAGCTTGGAGGCCGTCAGCACATACTCTCGAAGCACATTCACGAGCGGGCGCAGCAACGCATTGCACTGCCCGACCCAGTCGGCCAGGGTCGAGCGTTCGATCTCCACCCCTTCGCGGGCGTAGATGTCACTCTGGCGGTAGAGCGGCAGGTGATCACAATACTTCGCCACCAGCACGTGCGCGAGCAGCCCGGCACCGGCCAGGCCGCGCGCAATCGGCCGTGACGGCGCCGGCGCCTGGACGATGGTGTCGCACTTCGTGCAGGCGAACTTGGGGCGCACGTGGCGGATCACCCGGAAGCTGGCGGGCACGTACTCGAGCATTTCGCTGATGGTCTCGCCCAGCTTCTTCACGGCGCCGCCGCAGCTCGGGCAGTCGCACTGCGCGGGCAGGTGCTCCTGGGTCTCGCGCGGCAGGTGATCGGGCAGCGGCTTGCGGGGTTCGCTCTTCTTGCGCTCAGGCCCGGACGCCTCATCGACGGGTGCCTCGCCCCGTTCGGCACGCAAGGTCTCGAGTTCCTCGAGCGAGAGTTCGAGCTGGCCGAGCATCTCGTCCATCTGCTCGGAGCGGCGGCCGAACTGCATCCGCCGCAACTTGGCGATGACGAGCTTCAGATGGGAGATCTCGGCGGCCTGCTCGCTGACCTTCGCCCGCAGGGCGGCAACTTCGTCAGGGGCGGGAGCGGTGGCGCAGGGCATGGCGCCATTATACCAATCAGATGTCGGCAACTGACGCTAAAGCACCGGCATCGGGCGCTAAGCGGCGCGATTGGGGGCGGTTCGTACCGGCCTTCTCCAGTCGATGCCTTCGAGCAGCATCGACAACTGCGCCGCACTCAATGAGACCGTGCCGTCGGTGGCCTGCGGCCAGATGAATTTGCCTTGCTCGAGCCGCTTGGCAAACAGGCACAGCCCGTCGCCATCCCACCACAACACTTTGATTCGATCCCCGCGACGGCCCCGAAATACGAAGATCTGGCCGGAGAAGGGATCGGCATGCAACTGCGTCTGAACGAGAGAAGCGAGCCCGTCGAAGCCGCGCCGCATGTCGGTAACGCCAGCGGCAATCCAGATGCGGGTGCCCGCAGGCGGTACGATCATCGCAGCAGCACCGCCAGGACCTGACTGAGCGTTTGCGCATCGGGCTGCCCTTCGATGGTCAGGCGCGCACCGCGCCGCTCAACGATCAGTCGTCCGAACGACGGCTCGGCAGGCTCGATCACCGCCCCGATTTCCGCCTCCGGCTCCACCCTGACCGGGAGGAAGGTTGCCGCGCCCAGCCGCCCTTCCTTGTAAGCCTTGCGCCAGGCGAAGACCTGATTGGCGTTGATGCCATGTTCGCGAGCCAGCTTGGAAACCGAGACGCCGGGCTGCAGCGCCTGCTCCACGACGGCGCGCTTGAACTCAACAGGGTGGTGCCGATAGCGCCCCCGCCTCGCCGGGCGGCCTGTCTCACGCAAATTCGTGTCCATAAACTAAATCGTGGGCACAAATTTGGGTGCCCCCTCCGAACGCCGATCGTCAATGATCGCTACCCAGAGGAGAAGACGGTGCTGGGCGTACGCTTACGCTACCTCTGCCGACCGCGGTGCAGGTCGTCGCGCAGGTTTATGACGTGAACGACTCTTTGTGGAAGTGGAGATCACCAGCGACATCGTCTTTCAAGCGAAACGGCTGCGGACACGGCCGGGCACCGCCAGCTGCTCGCGACTCCAGTCCGAATCATGCGCGCACCGGCTACGCGGCAGTCGCACGCGAGAACCCTCACCGCGCTTAATACGCGAACTTCTTGACCGCTTCTTCGTTCCATTCGATGCCATTGCCAGCTCGGTCAGGCACGATCGCGTACCCGTCCTCGATCGCGAAAGGCTCGGCAATGATTGGATTACCCCAGTCGCGAAACTCGAGCCAGTCGGCCGTCTCGCTGACCCTGAGCAGATGCGCCGACACTTCCGGGTAAAGGTGGCTGGACAGCGGGTAGCCGGCTGCCCCGGCGATCGCGGCCGCTCGCATCCATC
>JBFGUQ010000307.1:0-3812 GCA_041565515.1 Rhodocyclaceae bacterium
CGGTGGTGGAAGCTGGTGGCGGGCGGGAACAGGCTCTCGTCGCCATGGTACTTGTCGGGCTCGTCGGAGACGATGGCGAGTTTCCTTACGCCTTCGGCCTCGACCTGGCGGGCGATGCGCTCGACGCCGATGACGCCATCGACGGGTTGGCCGCCGGTCATCGCCACCGCGTCGTTGTAAAGGATCTTGTAGGTGATGTTCGCGCCTGCGGCAATGGCCTGGCGAATGGCGAGTGCGCCGGAATGGAAGTAGGTGCCGTCACCGAGGTTCTGGAATACGTGCGGGCGGGAAGTGAAGCGACCGTGCGCGGCCCAGTCCACGCCTTCGCCGCCCATCTGGATCAGGCCGGTGGTCTGGCGGTCCATCCACGAGGCCATGAAGTGGCAGCCGATGCCGGCCTGCGCGATCGAGCCGCGAGGAACGCGGGTCGAGGTGTTGTGCGGGCAACCGGAGCAGAAATAGGGTAGGCGCCGCACCGAGTCGGCCTCGTTCGAGAGCAGTTCGTGGGCGGTGAAGTCGCACACCCGGTCGCGGCGATCGAGCGCCTGGCGGTGGCGGGCGAGCCAGTCGGCGAGCACCGGCATGATGCGCGAAGGGCGCAGCTCACCGAGTGCGGACAGCAGCGGCGCACCGTCCACGTCGGTCTTGCCGATGACGAGCGGGCGTTGCCCGGGCGGACGGTTGAACAGCATGTCGCGGATCTGGCGCTCGACCACCGGCGCCTTCTCCTCGATCACCAGCACTTCGCGCAGGCCATGCGCCAGTTCGCCGATGCGGCCCGGTTCGAGCGGGAAGACGAGGCCGACCTTGTAGATGCGGATCCCGGCCGCTTCGAGTTCGGCGAGTCCGAGACCGAGCCGGCGCAGTACCTCGAGGAAGTCGAAATGGGCCTTGCCGACGGTGACGATGCCGACCTCTGCGCGAGGCGTGGCGCAGATCCAGCGATCGATGCTGCTCGCGCGGGCGAAGGCGCGCACGGCATCGAGCTTGGCGGCGAGGCGCTGCTCGATTGCGAGGCTGGGCAGGTCGGGCCAGCGGTAGTGCAGGCCGCCCTCTGGAGCGGCGAATGCGGCGGGTGGCGGAAAGTCGGTGCGGACCCTGTCGAGGTCGACCGTCATGCCCGATTCGACCACCTCCGAGATCGCCTTGAACCCCACCCAGTTTCCGGAGAAGCGCGACAGCGCCCAGCCGTAGAGGCCGAACTCGAGGTATTCGGCCACGTTGCCCGGATGAAGCACCGGCATGCTCCACGCCTGCATTGCGAGGTCGCTCTGGTGCGGCATCGACGAGGACACGCAGCCATGGTCGTCGCCAGCCACCACCAGCACCCCGCCAAGCGGCGAGGCACCATAGGCGTTGCCGTGCTTGAGGGCGTCTCCCGCGCGGTCGAGTCCCGGACCCTTGCCGTACCACATGGCGAACACGCCGTCGACGCGGCGATCGGGGTCGGACTCCACCTGCTGGCTGCCGAGCACCGCCGTGCCGGCGAGCTCTTCGTTGATTGCCGGCAGGAATTCGACGTGGGCGGCGGCGATCCGGTCCTTCGCCTTCCACAGCGCGAGGTCGAGTCCGCCGAGCGGTGACCCGCGATAGCCGGCGACGAAGCCGGCGGTGGCGAGCCCGCGCTGGCGATCGAGCGCAGCCTGCATCAGGGGCAGGCGCACCAGGGCCTGGATGCCGGTGAGAAAGACCGTGCCGGCGCTCGCCTGCAGGTTGTCGGCGAGGCGGTAGTTCGGGCGGGCCAGGAAGTCGCCGCGGGCGGCCGGTTCACGCTCGGGGTCGACGGATCCCGCGTCGCGGGCGTTGTCGGGCATGCGGTCTCTCCACGGGGCAGGCCGCCGTGCCCGGCCGTCCCCTTGTCGTTCGTCGCTACCTCTTAGTAGCAGCGGAGAGCGCTTAGTTCGGAGCGCTGCCGATACTGCCCGCCGCCAGCTGCTGCGGCTTCCAGCTCCAGTGCCGTTCCCAGGCGGCTCGGACCAGGTTGGGGTAGTCGGGCTTGCCCAGGCTGCCGTTGTAGCGGCCGAGCGCGCGGAAGAGGTCGCCCTTCTCGATATCGAGATAGTGACGCAGGATGGTGCAGCCGTAGCGCAGGCTGGTGCGCAGGTGGAAGAGGTTGTCGTCCGGCCGGTTCATGACCTTGAGCCAGAAGGGCATGACCTGCATGTAGCCGCGTGCGCCGGCCGAGGAGATCGCGTACTTGCGGAAGTTGCTTTCGACCTGGATCAGGCCGAGCACGAGCTGAGGATCGAGGCCGGCGCGGGTGGCCTCGTAATGGATCGTGGTGAGCAGTTCGGTGCGATAGTCCGGATCGGCAATGCGCTTCGACAGCCGGCGCGACATCTCGGCCAGCCAGCGCTCGCGCTCGTTCTCGTCGGCGATCGGCAGCGTCGGCGCGGCGGCGTCGCTCACTGCGGCATGCAGGGCGGCGCGCACGCTCGCCGCGAGGGGCTCGTACTGCTGCGCGCCGGCCAGCGCGCCACTGCTCGCCGCCGACACCAGCAGGGCGGTCGCGAGAGGGAGCAGGCAGGTGGCGCGGCGCGGCATGCTGCGGCTCAGGCTGCGCGCAGGCGCTCGATCACGAAGCCGGCGATGTCGGCGACCGGCACCTTCGTCGCTTCGGCATCGCGCCGGCCCTGGTACTCCGCCAGGCCCTCCTTGAGGCCGCGGTCGCCGATGGTGACGCGGTGCGGCACGCCGACGAGTTCCCAGTCGGCGAACATCACGCCCGGGCGTTCGTCGCGGTCGTCGAGGATGGCATCGATGCCGGCGGCGAGCAGGGCGTCGTGCAACTTCTGCGCCTCGTCGCGCACCGCCTGGGACTTGCCCCAGCCCACCGGGCAGACGACCACCTCGAAGGGCGCGATCGACTGCGGCCAGATGATCCCGCGCTCGTCGTGGTTCTGCTCGATCGCCGCGCCCAGGATGCGGGTCACGCCGATGCCGTAGCAGCCCATCTCGAAGTGCTTGGGCTTGCCGTCCTCGTCGAGGAAGGTGGCGTTCATGGCCTTGGAGTACTTGGTGCCGAGGTAGAACACGTGGCCGACCTCGATGCCGCGCTGAATGGCCAGGACGCCCTTGCCGTCGGGCGATGGATCGCCCTCGACGACGTTGCGGATGTCTGCGACGAGGTCGGGCTCGGGCAGGTCGCGCCCCCAGTTGACCCCGGTGTAGTGGAAGTCCTCTTCGTTTGCGCCACAGATGAAATCGGCCATGTTGGCGACCGTGCGGTCGGCGATGACCTTCACCGGCTTCTTCATGCCGACCGGCCCGAGGTAGCCGGGTTTGCAGCCGAAGTGCTCGTCGATCTCGGCCTCGGTGGCGAAGCGGAAGCCATCCTTCAGGCCAGGCAGCTTGCCCGTCTTGACGTCGTTGAGGTTGTGGTCGCCGCGCAGCAGCAGCAGCCAGATGGTGGCGCCGGCCGACTGGCCCTTGTCGTCGACATCGTCCGTTGCCAGCACCAGCGACTTCAGCGTGGTCGCGAGCGGCACCTCGAGCAGCGCTGCGACGTCCGCGCAGGTGGCCTTGCCGGGCGTCGGGGTCTTTTCCAGCGCCTTCGCCGGCGCGGCGCGGCGCGACACCAGGGCGAGCGCTTCGGCGAGCTCGATGTTGGCGGCGTAGTCCGAACCCGGGCAGTACACGATGGCGTCCTCGCCGGTGTCGGCGATCACCTGGAACTCGCACGAGCGATCCCCGCCGATGGCGCCGCTGTCGGCCGCCACGGCGCGATACTCGAGGCCGATGCGGTCGAAGATGCGCTTGTAGCTGGCGAACATGATTTCGTAGCTGCGGCCGGCGGCCTCCTCGCTGCGGTC
>JBFGUQ010000308.1:0-3810 GCA_041565515.1 Rhodocyclaceae bacterium
CCGGCACCTTGCCCGATGCCCCGGACATGCGACCGTCGGTCACCAGCGCCACGCGCTGGCCGTTGTCGAGCAGGTTGGCCAGAGTCGGCGTCAGGCCATGGAGCTCCGGCATGCCGTTTGCTTTGGGGCCCTGGAAACGCACCACGGCGACGAAATCGCCGTTGAGCTCGCCGGCCTTGTAGGCCTCGATCAGGCCTTCCTGTGTGCTGAAGATGCGGGCCGGGGCCTCGATCACGCGCAGGTCCTCGCTCACCGCCGAGACCTTGGTCACGGCGCGGCCGAGGTTGCCGTCGAGCACCTTCAGCCCGCCATCGCTGGAGAACGGCTTCTCGGTGGTGGTCAGCACGCTGGGGTCCCCGCTCTGGGCCGGACCCGCCACCCATTTCACTTCCCTGCCCTCGAGCACAGGCTGCTTGCGGTAATGCGACAGCCCCTTGCCGACCACGGTGTCGACGTCCTCGTGCACCAGGCCCGCGTCGATCAGCTCGCCGATCAGGAAACCACAGCCGCCGGCGTTGTGGAAGTCATTGACGTCGGCGCTGCCGTTCGGATAGATCCGGGTCAGCAGCGGCACGCAGTCGGACAAGGCATCGAAATCGTCCCAGTCGATGACGATGCCGGCCGCACGCGCGATCGCCACCAGGTGCATCGTGTGGTTGGTGGACCCGCCAGTGGCGAGCAGTGCGACGATCGCATTTGCTATGGTGCGCTCGTCGACCATGCGACCCACCGGGGTGAAACGGCTGCCCTCGCGGCTGATCGCGGCGGCCTGGCGCGCGGCCTGGCGAGTGAGCGCCTCGCGCAGCTCCGTGCCCGGCGGCACGAACGCAGCCCCCGGAAGATGCAGGCCCATGACCTCCATCAGCATCTGGTTGCTGTTGGCCGTGCCGTAGAAGGTGCAGGTGCCCGACGAATGGTAGGCCTCGCTCTCGGCCTGCAGCAGCACGTCCTTGCCGACTTCGCCGGCGGCGTAGCGCTGGCGCACCGCCGCCTTCGCCTTGTTGGAAAGACCCGAGCCCATCGGGCCGCCGGGCACGAAGATGGTCGGCAGGTGGCCGAAGGTCAGCGCCCCGATCAGCAGGCCCGGCACGATCTTGTCGCAGATGCCCAGGCACAGCGTGGCGTCGAACATGTTGTGCGACAGCGATACCGCGGTGGCGAGGGCGATCACGTCGCGCGAGAACAGCGACAGCTCCATCCCCGGCTGACCCTGCGTCACACCGTCGCACATCGCCGGCACGCCACCGGCGAACTGCGCCGTGGCACCGGCCTCGCGCGCGGCCTCCTTGATCCACTCGGGGTATTCGTCGAGCGGCTGGTGCGCCGACAACATGTCGTTGTAAGAGGACACGATCGCGATATTGGGACGGCGCTGCTCGCGCAGCATGATCTTGTCGCCCTTCGGTGCCGCGGCGAACCCGTGCGCGAGATTGGTACACGACAGGGAGCCGCGCAGGGGGCCGGCACGCGAGGCGTCATCGATGCGGCGAAGGTAGGCCTCGCGGGTCACGGCGCTGCGCGTCCGGATTCGATCGGTCACGGCTACAAGAGTGGGATGGATGGTCATCGGTGTGCTCGCTCCTCAACAGGTGATCGAATTGTAGTTTAACTACGTGAAAGAGGCAAATTAATTTGAAGGAGGCCGATCAGCACCCTCCTGCCACCCCTCGCGCACCCCCTTCCATCAAGCCTTCACCCACCTATTTTACTGGGAGTCTGGCGGATTCGATCGAACTGGCGCAGGCGAACCCGGGTCTCGCACGAGAAAGAACTTGCGTTTTGTAGTTTTCCTACTTATAGTTCGATCAACGGTGCTCGATGCACCACCTTCCCCAGAGAGGAAAAGATGCCAGAACAATTGGGACAGGACGTCGTGCTCTTCGGCGGCACGGGCGATCTCGTCATGCGAAAGCTGCTGCCGGCGCTGTATCACCTGCACTGCGGGGCCATGCTCGGCCACGCCGTCACGATCACCGGCGTCGCCCGCGAGGCCACCGACACCACCGGCTATCGCAAGGTCGCCAGACAGCAGTGCGAGCGCTTTCTCAAGGCCGACTTCGACGAAGAGAACTGGCAGGCCTTCGAGGCCCGCCTCCAGTACCGTCCGATCGACGCCAACGACGCATCGAGCTTCGCCGGCCTCACCGAATGCCTCGGCGACGTCGCCCGGCGCAGCCAGGTCTATTACCTCTCGACCTCGCCTTCCTTGTTCACCGCGATCTGCCGCAACCTGCACGGCGCCGGCCTGATCACGAAGGCAAGCCGGGTGGTGCTGGAGAAGCCCCTCGGACACGATCTCGAGTCCTCGCGCCAGATCAACGACGAAGTCGGCGAGTACTTCGGCGAGGACCAGATCTACCGAATCGACCACTACCTCGGCAAGGAGTCGGTGCAGAACCTGCTCGCGCTGCGCTTCGGCAACGCACTGTTCGAGCCGCTGTGGCGGCGCGAATGGATCAGCGACGTGCAGATCACCGTCGCCGAGCAGATCGGCGTCGAGTCGCGGGCGGAGTTCTACGACAAGACCGGCGCGCTGCGCGACATGGTGCAGAACCATCTGCTGCAGCTGCTGTGCATCGTCGCCATGGAGCCGCCCGCCTCGATCGACGCCGACGCGGTGCGCGACGAGAAGCTCAAGATCCTTCGCGCCCTGCGGCCGATCGCCGAAGAGGAAGTCCCGCTGCGCACCGTGCGCGGCCAGTACCGCGCCGGCGCCAGCGGCGGCCAGCCGGTGGCGGGCTACCTCGAAGAGCCCGGTGTCGCGCCCGGCAGCCGCACCGAGACCTTCGTCGCGCTGCAGGCCAACGTCGACACCTGGCGCTGGGCGGGCGTTCCCTTCTACCTGCGTACCGGCAAGCGCATGCAGGAGCGCCTGGCGGAGATCGTCATCAACTTCCGCGCCGTGCCCCATTCGATCTTCGGCAAGCGCGCGACGCCGCTGCAGAACAACCGCCTGGTGATCCGCATGCAGCCGGACGAGAGCGTCAAGCTGCACCTGCAGGCCAAGCGTCCGGGCGACGCGATGAGGCTGAATCCGGTCTTCCTAGACCTCGATTTCGCCGAGACCGAGAACTTCCAGAACCGCCGCCTGGAAGCCTACGAACGCCTGCTGATGGACGTCATGCGCGGCAACCTCACGCTTTTCGTGCGTCGTGACGAGCAGGAAGCGGCGTGGAAGTGGGTCGAGCCGATCATGGCCAACTGGAGCAACTCGGGCGAACAACCCAAGCCCTACACCGCGGGCAGCACCGGCCCGGCGGCCTCGACCGCCCTGCTCGGCCGCGAGGGCTTCCACTGGCACGAGGAGATGTAATGGCCGTCGAGATTCATCGCCACGTCGATACCGACGCACTGGACGCCGCGCTGGCGGAGATGGTGCTCGAGAAGCTGCGCGAGGGCATCTATCGCCGCGGCCAGGCCAGCCTGGTGATCTCGGGCGGGCGCACGCCGCGCGGCCTGTTCGCGCGCCTGGCAGCGACCCGCTTCCCGTGGGACAGGGTCACCATCACCCTCGCCGACGACCGCTGGGTGCCGCTCGATCACCCCGACAGCAACGAAAGCACGGTGCGCAGCACCCTGCTCCAGGACAATGCGGCCGAGGCCCGCTTCGTGCCCCTGTACAACGGCGCGGCCGACCCGTGGGAGGGGCTCGAGGCCTGCGCTGCCGCGCTCGCGCAGATTCCCCGCCCGTTCGACGTGGTGCTGCTGGGTATGGGTGAGGACGGGCACACCGCCTCGCTCTTTCCCGCCGCCGACACGCTGCCGCCGCCGCAGCACACGAGCACGCCCGACTGCATCGCCATCCGTCCG
>JBFGUQ010000309.1:0-3762 GCA_041565515.1 Rhodocyclaceae bacterium
CGGACGGACACCTCGGACCGGGTCATGGGTCTCGAACTCGGGGCCGACGACTACGTGCTCAAGCCCTTCGAGCCGCGCGAACTCATCGCCCGCGTACGCAGCGTCCTGCGGCGCTACCAGCGACCCCGCCCCGAGGCTGCCAGCGCCGCCGACCGGGTGGCCGAGTTCGCCGGCTGGCAGTTCGAAGTCGGTACGCACCGCCTGGTCGCCCCGGACGGCCGTGAAGACATGCTCGGCGTGTCCGAGGCACAGTTGCTGATCACCCTGCTCGAACACCCCAACCACATCCTGTCGCGCGACCAGCTCCTCGCCGGTCGCGACACCAGCGCGCTGGATCGCAGCATCGACCTGCGCGTCTCGCGTCTGCGCCGCCGCCTGGAAGAAAATCCGCAGCACCCGAAGATCATCAAGACGGTCTACGGTGCCGGCTATCTGCTCGCCGCCACGGTGAGCTGGAGCTAGCGCCGGACATCCGCGCGACCGGCCCGATCAAGCGCGGGCCGGCGCCCGAAACTGCGGGGCGCCGGCCCCGCGCGCTAATCCGGCAGGCCCAGGTCGGCGATCACCGCGGCCAGGAAGCGGCCCGCCTCGCCGCCGGTCACCACGCGATGATCGAAGCTCAGGCTCAGCGGCAACACCCAGCGCACCGCCGGTGCGCCGTCGACTGCCAGCACCTGCTGGTGCACCCGCCCGGCGCCGAGGATGGCCACCGTCGGCGGCATCACGATCGGCGCCGCGTACTTGCCGCCGATCATGCCGAAGTTCGACAGCGTGATCGTGTTGCCGCGCAGTTCTTCGGCCGGCATCTTGCGCGCGGCCAGGTCGGCGCGCATCCGCTGCAGGCCGACGCGCAGATCGGCCGCATCGCGATTGGCGACATCGCGCAGCACCGGCACGAACAGGCCGTCGGCCAGGTCGATGGCGATGCCGACGTCGATCTTGGCGACGATGCGGCGCGCCATGGTGTGACCCTCGTACCAGGCATTGAGGCCCGGCTCCGCCCGACAGCCCGCGACGAGCGCGCGCACGAGGCGGATGGTGATGTCACCGTCGGCCTTCCAGGCATCGATATCGGCGTCGTCGGTGACGGTCGCCGGCGCGACTTCGCTCTGTGCCAGCGCCATGTTCTGCGCCATCGCCCGGCGCACGCCGCGCAGGATCTCCGGCGGCCCCGCCTCGGCCAGGATCTTCGCGACCCGCCTGACGTCGGCGGCTGTGATCGTGCCGTCGGGGCCGGATGGCGTGACCATCTCGAGTTCGACCTCGAGCTGCCGCGCCAGCGCCCGTACCGCCGGAATCGCCTTGATGGTCGCCGAGCCACGGCCCACTGCCGCGGGCGCGTCCTGCTTGAGCTGGTGGCCGACCTGGACGGCACCGACCACCGTGCCCGCGTCGCTGTCCTCGCCGCCCTCGAAGCCGACCAGCGGCGCGCCGACATGCACGATCTGTCCCTTCTTGCCGAACAGCTTGTCGATGCGCCCCGACTGCGGCGACGGGATGTCTACGATCGCCTTGGCCGTCTCCACCGACACCAGCGCCTGGTCGGCCTGCACCTCGTCGCCGGCGTCGACGTGCCATTCCACGATTTCGGCCTCCTGCAGGCCCTCGCCCAGATCGGGCAGCTTGAAGATCTTCATGTCCCCTCCATGGTCTTCCGGACCGCATCGACGATGCGATCGACACTCGGCAGATATTGCGGCTCCAGCCGCGCCAGCGGCACGACGACGTCGTAGGCGGCGACCCGCTGCACCGGCGCGAGCAGCGAGTAGAGCCCCTCCTCGGCCAGGTTGGCGGCGATCTCGGCGCCGAAACCCCCGGTGCGCGCGGCTTCGTGCACGATCACGCAGCGCCCGGTGCGGCTCACCGACTCGAGGATGGTCGCCATGTCGAGCGGCTTGAGCGTGGCGACGTCGATCACCTCTGCCATGACCCCCTCCTCGGCGAGCGCGTCGGCCGCGGCCTGGGTCTCGTGCAGGGTCGCACCCCAGCTCACGAGCGTGACGTCGGTGCCGGTGCGCAGGGTGAAGCACACGTCTAGCGGCAGCGCCTCGCCGTCGTCGGCGACTTCCTGCTTGAACAGCCGGTACAGCCGCGTCGGCTCGAGGAAGATCACCGGGTCGGGGTCGCGGATCGCCGCCAGCAGCAGGCCGTAGGCGCGCGTCGGCGAGGACGGGATCACCACGCGCAGGCCCGGCATGTGGGCGAACAAGGCCTCCGGATTCTCCGAATGGTGCTCGGGCGCATGGATGCCGCCGCCGGAGGGCGCGCGTAACACCAGGGGACAGGACATCCGTCCGCGGGTGCGGTTGCGCAGGCGCGACGCGTGATTGACGATGTGATCGATGGTCGGATAGATGAAGCCGGAGAACTGGATCTCCGCGACCGGTTTCAAGCCCATCGCCGCCATGCCGATCGCCGTGCCGGCGATGGCGGTCTCGGCGAGTGGCGTATCGAGCACGCGCGCGGCGCCGAATCGCTCCTGCAAACCGACCGTGGCGCGAAACACGCCGCCATTGACGCCGACGTCCTCGCCGAGCACCAGCACCGCGGGGTCGCGCTCCATCTCGAAGGCGAGTGCCTTGTTCACCGCCTCGACCAGGTTGAGCTCAGCCATGTCCGCCTCCTTGCCCGGGTGCAAACCGCCGTGCCGTGTCGAGTTGCTCCTGCATCGACGGCGGCAGCGCCGCGAACAGGTGCTCGAACATGGCCGCCACGGTCGGTGGCGGGGTCGCGAGGTAGGTCTCCACCGCGGCGTTCACCGCGTCGGTGCAGTCCTTGACCAGTTGCTCTTCCCGCTTCGCGTCCCACTCGCCGAGCCGCAGCAGGTAGTTGCGCAGGCGGGCGATGGGCTCGTTGGCCCATTGCTGCTCGACCGTGTCGGGATCCCGATAGCGCGACGCGTCGTCGGCGGTGGTGTGATCCCCGAGACGGTAGCTGATCGCCTCGATCAGGCCCGGGCCGCCGCCGGCGCGCGCCTTGTCGATCGCCGCCTGCGCGGCCTGGCGCACCGCGACGATGTCGTTGCCGTCCACCTGACAGCCTTCGATTCCGGCCGCGATCGCCTTCTGCGCCAATGTCTGCGCGGCCGTCTGGCGATCCCGCGGCACCGAAATCGCCCACTGGTTGTTGTTGATGACGACGACCATCGGCGCCTGCCAGGTCGCCGCAAAGTTGAGGCCTTCGTAGAAATCGCCCTTCGAGCTCGCGCCGTCGCCGAGGAAGCACACCGCAACGCGCGCCTCGCCCCTGAGCTTGAAGGCGTAGGCGGCACCGGCAGCGTGGCAGACCTGGGTCGCGATCGGCACGCAGATCGGGAAGTCATCGCGCGGAACGGCGAAATTGCTGCCACTCTCGTCGCCACCCCAGTACAGCAGGCACTCGGCCATGGTGACGCCGCGCAGGAACTGGGCGGCATGGTCGCGATAGGACGGGACCAGCACATCCTCCGCGCGCATCGCACTGGCGACGCCGACGCCGATCGCCTCCTGCCCGAGCGCGGAGGCGAAGGTGCCGAGCTTTCCGGTGCGCTGCAGGGCGATCGCCTTGGTGTCGAATATCCGCGTCACATGCATCGCGCGGTAGAGCGGCAGCAGGGCCGCCGGGTCACGCGCGAAGTCCGGCAGCGGCGCGACTTCCGCCCCCTGCGGATCTAGGAAACGGGTGAAATCGACCTGGAACCGACCAACGGTGGTCATGGCACGCTCCTCCCTTTTTTGTTTCAGTCTAGTCGACGACTCCTGCGCGTCGAGCCGGCGGACAAGC
>JBFGUQ010000310.1:0-3756 GCA_041565515.1 Rhodocyclaceae bacterium
CCGTCCAGCGCCATCGCCAGCCGCCGTTCGCTCTCCGCCAGTTGCTCGTGGATGCGCCGGCGCTCGGTGAAGTCCCGGCTGATGCCGATCTCGCCGAGATGCTCCCCGTCCCTGCCGCGAAACGGGATGCGAAGGGTCTCGAGCAGATGCATCGCGCCGTCCTTGCCCTCGACCCACTCCTCGTGCCGCTCGGGCGCCTCGAGCGCGGGCCGCGTGCCATCGACCCCGGCCTGCATTCCGGCGCCGAACAGCTCGCGATCGGTGCGTCCCCGCAGCGCCGACTCGTCGATGCCGTAGCAGGCGGAAAAGGCCTTGTTGCAGCCCAGATATGCACCGCGCACGTCCTTGAACGCGATCAGGTCGGGCACCGAGTCGATCAATGCCCGGAGGAGCGCCTGCTCCCGCGCCAGCTGCACCTGCGGCCGGCGAACCCCGGAAACGAATACCGCCCGGTAGATCATGATGCTGGCCGCCACCTTGGATAGGTGGCCCAGCATGTTGAAGACGTCGGCGAGTGTCGAATAGAGCGTGCAGTACAGCTCGGCCAGACCCAGGGTCCAGGCCGCGGCCGCGAGCCACGCCAGCGCGTCGTGCCCCTTCTTGCGCCCGAGGCGCATCAGGACGATGGCCGCGACCCCGTATCCGGCGGCCAGGAAATATTCGGCACCGAGCTTGAAGCTGGTGAGGCCGGAACCGGGGATGAAGGTGCGCGGCAACACCTGCGCATGAAACAGCCCGATCCACCAGCACAGCGCCGCGACGCCGACGGCGGCACAGGTGGCGACGTTGGCTTCGCGCGCCGACCAAGGCCGACGATCGATGAAGGGCAATGCGATCAGGCCCGCAAGGGCGATGAAGCGGGCGGCGAGCCAGAAGTTGATCGCCTTCTCCGGGTCGCTCGGTGTCACGAAGACCGGCATGCCGGGATAGGAAAGGATATG
The DNA here is from genome assembly GCA_041565515.1 of Rhodocyclaceae bacterium. Lineage (GTDB taxonomy): Bacteria > Pseudomonadota > Gammaproteobacteria > Burkholderiales > Rhodocyclaceae > Thauera. Next base: position 942 of record JBFGUQ010000310.1, read on the forward strand.
GGCGAAGTCGACCAGCCCCACGGCGAGGAAGACCGCGCCCAGCCAGACGAAGCTTCCGCCGGATGACGTCCCACGCAGGTTGCGGCCGAGCGCGAACACCATCGCCGCGACGGCGATCGAGATGAACTCGAGCGCGGTGTGCAGACCGAGGTAATGCCCGGCCTCGGAAAAGACGTCCGCCGCCGGCATCAGGCTCGCAAGCACGAGCAGGACCGTCATGGCAAGCGCCCAGACGAACGGCCTGCCGCCACGACTCGCCTTCGCCGCATCGTGGACGGGCGTCATCTCAGCACTCGCAAGGGCATTCATCCGGAAAAGGGTCGGCTCGCACTCGGTTTCTCGACCGGGAGCCCGGCCGACTGCTCGTCTTCTCCGCTTCATTATCCCTTAACATCGCGCGGACATGTGCCGCCGTGCTCAGGCAGACGCGACGAAAGCGTCACAAGACGCAACGCCGGCGACAAGACGAGGCGCTCAATCCAGCGCACGCCGTCCCTTGAGGATCTGGCGCGAAATCACGAACATCGGCAGCAGACCGACGGCCACGATGATCAGTGCGGCAGTCGAGGCCTCGGCCAGGCGCTCGTCGGCAGCCAGCGTGTGGGCCTGGGTCGCGAGCGTATCGAAGTTGAACGGCCGTATCACCAGCGTCGCCGGCAATTCCTTCATCACGTCGACGAACACGAGCAAGGCGGCGGTGAGCAGGCTGCCGCGCAGCATCGGCACGTGCACCCGCCTCAGGGTCGCCCATTTGCCGTAGCCCAGGCTGCGCGAAGCATCGTCCATGCTCGGGGTGATCTTGCCCAGGCTCGAATCCACCGCATGCAGCGCCACCGCGAGAAAACGCGCCAGATAGGCATAGACGAGCGCCGCGATGCCGCCGGTGAGCACGAGTCCGGGATTGATACCGAAGGCCGCCTGCCACCACTGGGCAATCAGCGCGTCGAGCCGCGTGACCGGGATCAGCACGCCCACGGCGATCACCGAACCGGGCACCGCGTAGCCGAGACCGACGATCCGGTTCAGCGCCAGGGGCAGGCGGGAACGCGCCAGACGCGCTGCGTAGGCGAGCAGCACGGCGAGCAGCACGGCGATCGACGCCGTCACGGCGGCGAGCAGGAAGCTGTTGCCGGCCAGCTGGACGAAACGCGGCCCGAACTGTGCGTCGCCCTCGGCAAAGGCCATTTGCAGCAACAGCGCCGCCGGCAGCAGGAAGCCGAGCAGCAGCGGCATGAAGCAGGCGAACGCCGCGAGCGCCCCGGCCAGCGGTGACAAATGCAGTCGCGCCGGCGCGCCCTGCTGACGCGACGTGTTGTTGAAGCGCGCCCTGCCCCGGCTGGCGTGCTCCAGCGCAAGCACGGCGACGACGAAGGCCAGCAGCGCTGCCGAAAGTTGCGCCGCGGCGATGCGATCGCCCAGCGAAAACCATGCGCGATAGATGCCGGTGGTGAAGGTCTGCACCCCGAAATACGACACGGTGCCGAAATCTGCCAGCGTTTCCATCAGGGCCAGCGCGGTGCCCGCGACCACGGCAGGGCGCGCGAGCGGAAGCGAGACGCGGAAGAAGCATCGCCATGGCCCGAGCCCGAGCGAGCGACCGGCCTCGAGCATGCCACCGGCGCGCTCGAGAAAAGCCGCCCTGACGAGCATGTAGGCATACGGATAGAGCACGAACATGAACATCGCCACCGCGCCGCCCACGGTGCGCACGTCGGGAAACCAGTAGTCCCCCGCCCGCCAGCCGAAGATCTCGCGCAGGCCGGTCTGCACCGGGCCGACGAACTGCAGGAAGTCGGTGTAGGCATAGGCCATGACGTAGGCCGGCATTGCCATGGGCAGCACCAGGGCCCACTCGAAGAAGCGTCGGCCGGGAAAATCGAGCATGGTCGTGAGCCAGGCGGTCGTGACGCCGATCGAGCCGACACCGAGGCCCACCCCGATGCACAGCACCACCGTGTTGTTCAGGAACTCCGGCAGCACGGTGGCGGCCAGGTGCGCCCAGGTCTCGCTGGTACCGCCGGCGAAGACGTTTGAAAAGACCGACAACACCGGCGCGGCGATCAGCACGGCGACCAGTACCGCCGCCACGGTCAGCGCCGACCAGCGCTGGCCGATCCGGGCCAGCCCTCCCTCGAGTTTCATCGCGTTCCTGTCTTCTTGTGCGCGGCGCAAAGGCATCCGCCGCGTTATCGAGAGCGAATTATAATTGATCGCATTTGCGTCGCCGCGGTGCAATAATTCCTTTCGACCGCATTCGGCCCGAAACCATGTCCCATCTGCAGCTCATCGACATCGACCTCGCCTTTGGCGGCCACAAGGTGGTGCGCAAGCTGTCGCTCAGCCTGGAGGAGGGAAGCATCGGCTGCCTGCTCGGCCCCTCGGGTTGCGGCAAGACCACCGTCCTGCGCTGCATCGCCGGCTTCGAACGCGTCGCCGCAGGCGAGATCCGGCTCGGCGGCGTGACCGTGAGCAGCAGGGACCGGCACCTGCCGCCCGAGCGCCGCCGCATCGGCATGGTGTTCCAGGATTACGCCCTCTTTCCCCATCTGACCGTCGCCGACAACATTGCCTTCGGCTTGCGCGGCGAGCCGCCGGCGCACAAACACGCGCGGGTGGCCGAGTTGCTGGCCCTGGTCGGCCTTGCCGACCAGGGCGCAAAGTACCCGCACGAAATGTCGGGCGGCCAGCAGCAGCGCGTGGCACTGGCCCGGGCGCTGGCGCCGCGGCCCAAGCTGCTGCTGATGGACGAGCCCTTCTCGAACCTCGACGTGGAACTGCGCGAGCGACTGTCGCACGAGGTGCGCGACATCATCAA
>JBFGUQ010000311.1:0-3750 GCA_041565515.1 Rhodocyclaceae bacterium
GGTGTCGGTGAAGCGCCTGCAGAAGATCTGGGACAGCCGGCCGCGCTGAGGGCCGGCCGGTGTCGCGTCTGCGCTCAGCGCAGCGGAATCACGAGCGGCGGAATATCGATGCCGATCACGACCGCCGGGGAGCGGCCGTAGCTGTAGGAGCGATACGGTCTCTCGTAATAGTGCTCGCGGACGACCGGTGCATGGTAGTAGACGGGGCGTTCGCGGACGATCACTCGCTCGCGATAGACGGTGCGGCCGTCGCGATAGCCGCGCTTGTGGTCGTGTTTGTAGTGATGCTTGTGGTCGTGTTTGTAGTGATGCTTGTAGTGATGCTTGTGATGGCCCCAGCCGCGATGGTCATGGTCGTCGTCGCGCGCCTGGGCGGCGCCGGCGGTGACGAGCAGTCCGCTGCAGATGAGGGCGGTCAGCAGTTTTTGTCCGGGAGTCGTGCTCATGGTCGGCCTCGTGGCGCATGTTGTGGGTGCATCGGGCAGGGCCCGCATGACTTCATACTAGGCGAGGCGGCCAGCGCGCGGGCGGCGAGAGTGTAAGCAGGATTATTCCGGCTCCTCCGCCCCCGCTGCTCGCGCTCGCGCCTTCGCTGGCCGCGCGCGGCTATGTTTCTTCATCATTTCTTGTTAGACTCGCGAGCTTTCCCTTGCTCCACCGGAATCGCATGCCGGGGGGCTGCATCTCAATAACCGCAAGGAGCGTACATGCGACATTACGAAATCGTCTTTATCGTCCACCCGGACCAGTCCGAACAGGTCCCGGCGATGGTCGAGCGTTACAAGACGCTGGTCACCAGCCGTAACGGTCAGATCCACCGCCTGGAGGACTGGGGTCGTCGGCAGATGGCCTACCCGATCCAGAAGGTGCACAAGGCGCACTACGTGCTGATGAACATCGAGTGCGACGGCGAGACGCTGGACGAGCTCGAGCACGCCTTCAAGTTCAATGACGCGGTGCTGCGCCACCTCACCATCAAGGTCAAGAAGGCCATCACCACGCCTTCGCCGATGATGAAGGAAGAGAAGTCGCGCTCGCTGACCACCCCGTCCGAGGAAGCCAAGCCGGCGGAATCGGCTGCGGCCTGAGTTGCCTGAGGCCGGGCTGAACGAGCTGCGTCTCGAAGCGCGCGTGGCCGAAGTGCTGCCCTTGCGTCGAACGCCTGCCGGTGTGCCGATCGCAAGCTGTGTGCTGGCACACGAATCGAAACAGGTCGAAGCGGGCGTGACCCGCGACATTTCGGTCGAAATGCAGGCGCTGGTGGTTGGTGATCTCGCCAGCGTGCTGGCAGCGGCGGCGCCCGGTGTGGCCCTGAGGGTGACCGGCTTCATCGCGGCAAAGAGCCTGCGCAGTCGCAGCCCGGTACTGCACCTGAATACAATCGAATTTCTGGAAGGAAACTGAAATGGCTTTCAAGCCCAAGTCCAAGTTCAAGAAGAAGGATGATCGCGGCGGTCGCGGTCTGTTCAAGCGTCGTAAGTTCTGCCGCTTCACGGCCGAGAAGATCGAGGAGGTCGACTACAAGGATGTCGACATCCTCAAGGACTTCATCACCGAAAACGCCAAGATCATGCCGGCGCGCATCACCGGCACCAAGGCCGGTTACCAGCGTCAGCTGTCGGTGGCGGTCAAGCGTGCGCGCTTCCTGGCGCTGATGCCCTACACCGACCTGCACCAGTAAGAGAGGATAGACGTCATGCAAATCATTCTTCTCGACAAGGTCGTGAATCTGGGTGGCCTCGGCGACGTGGTCAAGGTCAAGGACGGTTACGCCCGCAACTACCTGATCCCGCAAGGCAAGGCCAAGCGTGCCACGCAGGCCAACCTGGCCGAATTCGAAGCTCGTCGCGTCGAGCTCGAGCGCGCTCAGGCCGAAAAGCTTGCCGCCGCGCAGGCGCTCGCCGCCAGGCTCGAAGGCGTGACGGTGCAGGTCAGCCGCAAGGCGGGCATGGACGGCCGTCTGTTCGGCTCGGTGAACAATGCCGACGTGGCCGAGGCGCTCGCCGCGCAGGGCATCGAGATCGAGCGCTCCGCCATCCGCATGCCCGAGGGCCCGCTGAAGCAGGTCGGCGAAGTGCCGCTGGAAGTGAGCCTGCACGCCGAAGTCGTCGCCACCATCACCGTCTCGGTGCAGGGCGACCAGGAGTAATCCGGCGCGCTTCGGCGCAGGACTGGGAGGGGCTGCCAGGCGCAGCCCCTCTTCTTTTGTGGGTTTCCCTCGGGGCGATCGCTAGAATGATCGACTCGCGCCTTACCGGTCGGACCCATGAGCACCAAGATTTCACGCTATTCGGACATCGCCGCCGACCCGCAGATGGCGGCCATCAAGCTGCCGCCGCATTCGCTCGAGGCCGAGCAGTCGCTGATCGGCGGCATCCTGCTCGACAACCAGGCCTGGGAGAGGGTGGCCGATCTCGCCAACGAGGCGGACTTCTATCGCGATGACCATCGCCGCATCTATCGCCACATTTCCCGGCTGATCGACCTCGGCAAGCCGGCCGACGTGGTAACGGTCTTCGAGTCGCTGGAGAAGAACGGCGAGGCCGAGCAGGCCGGCGGCCTGGCTTACCTGGCGGAAATCGCCAACAACACGCCGTCGGCGGCGAATATCCGTCGCTATGCCGAGATCGTGCGCGAGCGGGCGATCCTGCGCAAGCTGGTGGCGGTCGGTGACGAGATCGCCTCGAGCGCGCTGAGTCCCTCGGGCAAGGACGCCAAGGCGCTGCTCGACGAGGCCGAGTCCAAGGTGTTCGAGATCGCCGAGGCCGGCGCCCGCCACGCCAGCGGCTTCGTCTCGATCCAGCCCATCCTCAAGCAGGTGGTCGATCGCGTGCAGGAACTGTACGACCGCGACAACCCGTCCGAGGTCACCGGGGTGCCGACCGGCTTCGTCGATCTCGACGAGAAGACCTCCGGCCTGCAGCCCTCGGACATGATCATCGTTGCGGGCCGGCCGGCGATGGGCAAGACTACGTTCGCCCTCAACCTCGCCGAGCACATCGCGGTCGACCAGCGCCTGCCGGTCGCGATCTTCTCTATGGAAATGCCGGGCACGCAGCTCGCGACGCGCTTCATCTCCTCGGTCGGCCGCATCGACATGCAGAAGATCCGCAGCGGCCGCCTGACCGACGACGACTGGCAGCGCCTGACGATGGCGATGGGCAAGCTCTACGAGGCGCCGCTGTTCATCGACGAGACGCCGGGCCTGAACCCGATCGACCTGCGCGCGCGCGCTCGACGCCTGGCGCGCCAGTGCGGCAAGCTCGGCCTGATCGTCATCGACTACCTGCAGCTCATGAGCGGCACCAAGGAGAGTGACAACCGTGCCTCCGAGCTGTCCGAGATCTCGCGCTCGGTGAAGTCGCTGGCGAAGGAGCTGCATGTGCCGATCGTCGCCCTGTCGCAGCTCAACCGTAGCCTCGAGCAGCGCCCCAACAAGCGGCCGGTGATGTCCGACCTGCGTGAATCCGGCGCCATCGAGCAGGACGCGGACATCATCATGTTCATCTACCGCGACGAGGTCTACAACCCCGATTCGCCCGACAAGGGTACGGCCGAGCTGATCATCGGCAAGCACCGTAACGGCCCGACCGGAATGGTGCGGATGACCTTCATCGGCGAGAACACGCGCTTCGAGAATTTTGCCTCGTCGGCGGGTTATTGAGGGGTTCGAGCCGGGGTTGTGGCGGGGCGTGAAAGAAACCGTGTTGTGGGTGTTGACGGGTTTTGTGCGGTGTCTATAATGCGCAC